>DASWKY010000210.1:0-2875 GCA_036396395.1 Bacteroidota bacterium
GCAAAGCGTCACCGACGCCGTGGGATTGATGCGGCAACATAAAGTGGGGTGCGTGCTGGTGACAGAAGGCGGGAAGATCTCCGGCATTTTCACCGAGCGCGATATTTTGACGCGTGTGTTCGGGAAAAAGGATATGGAGAAGCTTCAGGTGAAGGATGTGATGACCGCAAAGCCGGAAGCGTTCCAGCAAGACGACAGCATCGCCTATGTCTTGAACGCGATGACAGTCGGCGGATACCGCCACGTGCCGGTGGTGGACGACAAAGGAAAGCCGGTCGCCGTGTTGTCTGTGAAGGACATTATGAGTTTCATCATCGAACACTTTCCGGAGGAAGTGCTGAACCTTCCGCCGGCACCGATGAGAACAACAGAGCAGCGTGAGGGAGCGTAAGCGGGAGAAGCCGCTGTTTATTTATTTGTCCATTCGTACACTATAAGGAGATGTTCCTATGCCATGGGTAATTACGCGACTCTGCGCGGACTGTCAAGACGTCGCCTGCGTGAAAGTCTGTCCCGTAGATTGCATCTACGGTTTGACCGTGGACGATGCGAATTATCGCAAGATGCTGTTCATCCAACCGGAAGAGTGCATCAATTGCGCGGCGTGCGAACCCGAGTGTCCGTGGGGAGCGATCTTTGAAGACTCCGCGGTACCGGATATCTTCAAAGAGGATACCGACATCAACGCACAGGTCTTTCAAGCGCACCCGAAAGAAGAATTTACGACAACGCCGGATCCGATCCTCGAGCATCCAACGCCCGAACAGATCGACGCGAACTATAAGAAGTGGGGATATCAGAAATAATCGACTCAGTACATTAGTCAAGAGAAAAACGTCCCGTCTTCACCAAGACGGGACGTTTTTCTTGTTTACGAGCCTTCATTTTCCCCTCATATTGTAGGCTTTGGGCGTCGGGCGTGTTCGCCGACAGCTTTGGCGCCTTACTTCTGCTTGACTTTTTCTGTTCGCCGGATTACCTTTGTTCACCGTGTACGTATTCCGGTAGGGGATCGGAATCGTTCAATGTGTTCAGGATACACCGATTGCTTCCATCCCCATTCGCCTCCGTCGGCTGAGTGATTGCAGAGGTAAGTTTTTTTTTCTCGCCCATCGCCTCCGTATACGAGAATAACTCCGCCGAATCAATTCCATAAATCATTATGAGTAACTGGATTCTCGCACAGCGAAATGTTTATCACAATACTGCACGGTCTAGTCTCGCAATATTTTACCGTTAACGTGAGCGAGACTTCGTTTGATAGTCAAGTCGGAGAATCAGTTTGAACGTAGGATAGCTTGTTATGACACGACTCGCTCGATTCTTTCTTCCTCAGAGGTCCATTCAAAACCGGTTGATGCTCGTCACCGGGATTCTGATGCTCGGTGTTATCGGTATCTACGTCGGTGCGTCGTATTACGGAATGCGAAACGCTGCGCTCGAAGTTGGTAGTGGGCGTCTGAACAGTTTGGTCGATCAATTCAGCACGTTGTTCAGTCAATCGATGCGCGGGCTACTGACAGCAACGCGCACAGCCGGGGAAACGGAGGCGGTGCGCGGATTCCTTCGCTCATCTGGAACGCGTTCCCGCGGGCAGGCAATTGCAGCTCTGGAGGCTTTTCGGCCGCCCCGCGATTCTATGTCTATTGTCGAACTGTGGGACGCCAAACAAACATTCTTGCTCGGTCTCATGCAGCCTGAGCCGCTCGCACCCGCGGATCTGGACTCGGAATTTCTATCTTCAGCGAAAGCCCCCGGCTTCGGCGTCATTGGGAAAATCCGCTCGCTGGATAGCCTTACATTCTACCCGGTCGTCGTCTCTATTCATGACAGCGACCGTCTCGTTGGTTTTATCGTGCGATGGCGGCGGTACGCCTCATCGCCGGATGCCCTCGACCAAGTCTCGCGGCTCCTTGGCACACAAGCAACGTTATACATGGCAAACGCCGATGGTTCGCTTTGGACAGATTTACTCACTATTGTTCCAACGCACTCTGTTGAAATACTCAACACGCGTGAGATGCTTCAATACGACCGCCCGGCTGGAGACGAGGTGCTTGCTGCGTCGCGTCTGGTTCAGGGCACACCGTGGGTCATCGTCATTGAGTTTCCGTATGCAGCTGTCATGACAAGTGTAAACAGTTTTGTGCAAGGAGTAGTAATCGTGGGCGGGCTGCTGTTACTCGTCGGTCTCATTATCGCATGGTTCCTCAGCCGCAGCATCACGAAACCACTGAACGAGCTTACAGTCATAACCGAAGCGATGGCGAAGGGAGATTTCTCAAAACCGGTCGAGGTCGGAAGGCGAGACGAAATTGGAAAGCTGGCGTTTGCCTTCAATACGATGATGGGGAGAATTCAAACATCTCAGCGCGAAATTGAACATAAGGATGTTGAAATCGGGCGGAAGGCCTCCGAACTGACGCAGAGCGGGGAACGGTATCGCCATTTGTTTGAGAGCAATCCTTTGCCCATGTGGGTGTTCGACGCTGACACATTAGCCTTCCTTGCCGTCAACGATGCGGCGATTGAAAAGTATGGGTACAGCCGCGAAGAATTTCTCTTGATGACCATTAAGGACATTCGTCCGCAGGAAGAACAGCAGCGGCTTCTGGATGACATTGCGGCGCTCCATCGGGGACTCGACAAGGCTGGAATGTGGAAGCATAAGAAAAAAGACGGCAGCGTCCTCGATGTAGAGATTACGTCGCACGAGGTTGTCTTCGCAGGCAGACAGGGGAAGTTCGTCCTCGCCAACGATGTCACGGAGCGGAAGCAGGCGGAAGCGGCTCTCACGTATTCGGAACAGCGATTAAGCGCCATCATCGAGCAATCGCCGCTGAGTATTCAGGTGTTTGCACCCGACGGCACCAGT
>DASWKY010000211.1:0-3601 GCA_036396395.1 Bacteroidota bacterium
GCGAGGAGTCGATGTTGACGACGCCGTGGAACGACGCCGCGCGTTCACGCATTCCGACAATCCCCATCCCGTGCCGCCCGTCCACGCTTGCGGAATACGTCGAGATGTTAAAGCCTTTCCCGGTATCTTCCACCGTCAGACGCACGCCGTCGGCATGCCGCACAACCTGCACACTTACCTCACCCGCCCCGGCATGTTTTGAAACATTGTTCAACGCTTCCTGAACGATGCGGTAGAGAGTTACTTCCAACGGCGGCTCCAACCGTTCAGCCAGCCCATGAGTTTGATATTCCACTTTGATGTTGCGTCGTTTCGAAAACTGGTCGCACAGCAACTGCAGGGCGGGAACCAAGCCGAAATCTTCGAGCACGCTCGGCATCAGGTTGTAAGAAATTTCACGCGCTTCCGCCATCGCGGAATCCAGTAAATTTTTGCTGTCATCGATATGTTTGACAGCCGTAGAATCCAAGGGTAAGCGGTCTTCGAGAATTTCCAAATTAAACTTGATCGCAGTAAGCATTTGGCCCAGGCTATCATGAATTTCCCGCGCGATCCTTCGCCGCTCCTCTTCCTGCGCCTCTACCCGCGCACCGGAAAGCAGTTTTAATTCCTGCTCGCTTTGAACGAGGTTTTCATAGAGTTGGGCGTTCGCAATGGCGATTGAGGATTTTTCCGACAGCGATACCAACAAACGCACATCGCGGTCGGAAAATGCATGCGCGCTCCGAAATCCGACCACGAGTTGCCCTCGGATTTCTCCCTCTACCACCAACGGAAAAAATCCGGCGGAATGAATTTTTTCAGCCCCCAGCACGATGAGATGTTCCCCGTCGCGTTGGTGCTTGCCCAGCAGGTCGTTTAAAATCACCGGTTCTTTTGAAAGAATGATACCTGAACGGTCATGGGTGAGCCTTATGGTCGGTTCGTGCGCGGAGGTGCTGTTCCCTTTTACGCTTTTCCAGTTATACTCAGACTTATCGTTATTCACCATCACGACGCCGGCAAAATCCGCGCGCGTGAGCGCCTTGGCGTTCAGCGAAATCGTATCGAGGATACGTTGCAACCCTACCATCGAGACGAGTTTCCGGTCGATACTGCTGAGCGTTTCCTGCTCCCACAGCCAGAGCGCCTGGTCTCGCTCCAACATTTTTCGGTCGGTAATATCCCTGAAAGACGCCTGCACTGCGGGTTTGCCGTTCCAAGTGATCAGACGAGCGTTAATTTCTAAGTCCACAATTTTGCCGTAGCGAGTGATTCCTTTCATTTCGTAGTTGCGGAAGACGTCTTCGCGAATGGTCTGCGGCTTCTGGTCGGTTAAGACAAACGGCTTGCTTGCCGGCGCAACGGTGTCCGAAAAGTCCGTCATCTTCATCAATTCAGGGGATTCATACTCAAACACCTTTGCGGCGGCTTGGTTGACATAGACCAGCTTCCCGTCCTGAACGACCACAATGCCGTCCAGCGAATTTTCTACGATGTTCTGGTACTTCTCCTGCGACTCGACAACTTTCCGCGACAACTCCCGGCGTTCTGAAACATCCCGCAGGGTTGTTACAATAGCAACCAGGCGTTGTTCAGCATCCCTCACTACGGAAGCCGAGACTGAAAAAAGGCGAGGCTGTAGTGTTCCCGTATGATAATTGACTTCATAGTCGAGCTTTCCGTGCTCTCGCAATTTTTGGAATTCCTCCGCCGGTAATGCGCCGTTCAGCACAGACGAGAGGGGCTTGCCAAGCATTTCGTGTTCCTCACGCCCGAACAGCTTCTCAGCGGTGCTGTTCACGACCTGAATAATGCCGTTCGTATCCAGCACAAGCAATGCATCGCTCATGGTATTATAAATTTGTTGGGGCAGAAACACCGGGACGCGGTCCGTCAGTCGAAACCGCCAGACAGCTTTTGCGGACAGGAGAACGAAGAATAAGACGGGAATATATCCGAATGGATACACATCAACGCCAAACTTCGGGAACACATCCACCACAGCTACACACGCGACCATCCATGCGATACGAAAGGCTTTGATTCGTTCTTTATGCAAGCCTTGTGCGGCTTTTTGATACTCGATCCGGTACAGGCGCAAAGCGGCGAAGAGCACGGCAAGGAAAAAGACCAAGAACGGCAAGCCAAGGTCGCCGTACTTCGGGTAATACCCCCACGAATACTGCCGCACGCCGTCAATCAATGCGTCGGAAGAAAAACCGACGACGGAAAACAATATGGAGGGCGTCCACAGCGACCACAACAATCCTTTGTTCTCGGCATAGACCCGCAAGACAGCCGCGGCAAATTGATAAATCGCCGCCGGGGCGAGGGGGATGACGAGATACGCCGCCTTCGACCACCACAGCGCGGCGGATTCATTTTGGGCTGAATAGATCCAAGAAAAGCAGAACAGCCAGAAACTGAAAATGATGGTGACAAGGAAAAACGAAACACTGACGAGGAATACGCGTTCGCGGAAGAGAACCAACACACCAACGGCGAAGATAATTGCGGCAACAGCAAATGTCGGGAGGGCGTACGCTGTAAGGGAGTAGTTGGAAAGGTCGAACACCCGCGTCGCCATAGAGGTTATTCCGTTTTCAACAACACGGACTCCGATAGTGTGCCGAAATTACTTTGAACATATCTACGAGATGAACTTAACCAAACAAGGGATGAAATTCAATTGAACCACCGTATCACTTTCCAATCAGCTTCTTGTATCCTTCGGCATCCAGCAAACCGGCAGTTTCGACGGGGTTGCTGAGCTTTACTTTCAGCATCCAGCCGCCGCCGTACGGTTCTTTGTTCACTAACTCCGGCGTCGATTGGAGGTTCTTGTTCAGTTCGACGACTTCACCGCTCACGGGAGCGTAGAGGTCGGAAACCGCCTTGACGGCTTCAATCGTGCCGAATGTTTTGCCTTGCGCGAATTTCGCACCCACGGCAGGGAGTTCGAGAAACACGACGTCGCCTAACTCGCCTTGCGCATATTCAGTGATGCCGATGACGCCCGTGTCGCCGCTAATACGGACCCACTCGTGTTCTTTCGTGTATTTCAGTTCCGGAGGGAAATTCATAGTGTTCTCATCTCGAATAGAATGTTTTACGATTTACGATTTACGATTTACGATTTACGATTTTACTAATCCTTAAAGTCAAATGTCTCAACAAATTTCGTATCGAAGTTGCCTGCACGGAATTGGTCGTTCTTCATGAGTTTGCGATGGAACGGAATCGTCGTCTTGATGCCTTCTATAACGAATTCATCCAGCGCGTGATACATTTTCTCGATGGCTTCTGCGCGCGTCGAGCTGTGCACAATCAGTTTCGCGACGAGCGAATCATAGTACGGGGGAATTTCATAGCCGTCGTATGCATGCGTATCCACACGAACGCCGAACCCGCCGGGAAAATGGAACGTCGCAATTTTACCGGGCGACGGGCGAAAGTCGAAGTTAGGGTCTTCCGCGTTGATCCGGCATTCAATCGCATGACCTTGTGGAATAGGCTTCGCTTTCTCTAACTTCTTGCCTGCGGCGACTTCTATCTGCATCTTCACCAAATCAATACCGAGCACTTCTTCCGTAACCGGATGCTCGACCTGTATGCGCGT
>DASWKY010000212.1:0-5328 GCA_036396395.1 Bacteroidota bacterium
GGTCGGCAAATCCCGTCAGCATGATGACTTTGCTGAGCGGGTGCGTTTGCTTGATGAACTTGAGGACCTCGAATCCGTCCACTGTCGGCATCTTGATATCCAAAAGAATCAAATCGAACGCATTCTTTTCGAGAATCTTGATAGCTTCGTCCCCGTCACCCGCCATCTGCACAACATAGCCCTCGTCCTCAAGCTCGGAACTGAGCACGGTACGAAGCGCTTCTTCGTCGTCAACTACGAGTATTCGATTTTTTGCCGGCATCGGTAGGTTTCCTTACCAAAGGAGAATGTGTGTTTGTACGTGAATGACCTCCTTCGGAGCCACTTTGTAGCTTGCTGAGTATAGATAATTTCTTAACGAAAAGCAATACTTTCTCTCACGCCGGAATACCTCAATATGATACTTGGTGTAGCGCAATTGGTATTCTGAGAATGCAGAGCGCCGACGGTTGTTGCAACTCTGCCAATCAACTCTTACTTTACCGACACACATGGACTCATCAATGAATCCTCAACCTGCAAAAACAACCAACGTTCTCCTTGTCGATGACGACATGGCATTCGTGAAGATTGTACAACACCATCTACAAAAATACCAGGACCACGAGTACAAACTGATCTGGAAAGATAACGTAGAAGAAGCGATCGAGGAGACGAAAAAAAATCCTTCGCTCGACATCATTATTACGGATTACCAGTTCGCCGGAGCGACGGGCCTCGATTTTTGCCTCCAGTTGAACCAGCTCAACAACGAGACTCCTATTATTTTCATTACGTCGACTCGCGACGTCAAGCTGGCAATCGAGGCAATGAAACTCGGCGTGGAAGATTTTCTGGTGAAAGACGACCTGACAGAGTCCCTTCTCCCGCGCACTATCCTGAACGTGCTCGACCGCGTACAGCGGCACAAGCAACTCCAAACTGTTGAAAAGCGGCTCCTCATCGCAGAAAAACAGGCTGAAGCGATTCGGGAACTCGTTGTCACGGTGTGCCACGAATTCAACAACCCGCTTGCCGCCATCAAGATCAGTTCAGACCTCGTCCAGAGGCAACAGCTTGCCCCGGACGATAAGACCCTGATGAAAAAATTCGAAGAACACTTTGTACACATCGATACTGAAATCAAACGCCTGCGTGACATCAATTTCGAGAAGTACGAATTCCGCAAACTTTCTACCGAAGACGGCAAATAATCCTCAGCTGTCCCCTTTCTCCCTTTACTCCGATTCGTGAATTTCGTACTCGTGCGTGATCGCAACCGCCTTAGACAGCATCCCATGCACCGAGCAATATTTTGTCAAGGAGAGTTCAATCGCACGCTCCACCGAAGCCGGGTCGATGCGCCTGCCGTGAAAAACAAATATCATATGGATGCTCTTGTACACGCGCGGGTGATCCTCTACCCGTTCTCCTGAAAGCTGTACGGTAAAACGATGTACGGCTTGCCGCTTTTTGCGGAGGATTTCGACAATATCACCGCCACTGCAACTGCCCAACGCGGCAAGGAGCAACTCCATCGGTCCTTGCGCACCCGCCGGCTTGTCTTCATACATGCTGTCAACGACGACATAGTGATTCGAGCCGCCCTTCGCCGCAAAAGCGTACTCCGACACATGTTCGACGGTCATTGTTTTCACTTCACCCATATGGTTGCCCCTTTGAGTATTTCTTGAATGCTTCCCCCCGAATTGCCGATACGGCTGAAAGAGTTATTTGCCGTAGCGCATCTCATCAATAAGTGTAGAGACACAATGCCCAAAAAGCAAGCGCTTGCATTTCAGAGTTTTTTTCTCTATTATATATTCAACAGAGATTGTATTCACAGATGAGTTTGCTCACTAGCTGGCGATGCTCAAAACGAAAAGGCATAAACACCCGGTTGTCACCTACGACTTCGATTAAATCTCGTCAAAGTGTCCCGCCCAAGAAGCGGGACACTTTTTTTATCCCCTGCAAGGAACGCGGATGACGATCGCTGATATCGAACGGGCCATCGAAGCATGGGCGCCCTTATGGACGGCGTGGGAACGGGATAATGTTGGACTGCAGGTCGGAGACCGTTCGCGGCGCGTTTCGAAAGTACTCGTCGCACTTGATATAACAGAGAAAATCATCGCCGAGGCGATTTCGCAGAAAGCAGATTTGATTGTGACGCACCACCCGCTCTTGTTCAGGCCGTTGAAAGCAGTCACAACGTCCGATGAAACCGGGAACATGGTCTTGCGGCTGGCGGAAAAAAAAATCGCCGTGTATTCCGCTCACACGAATTTGGATTTCACAAAACACGGCGTCAGTTTTGCTTTGGCGGAAGCGTTGGGGTTGAAAAATATCGGATTTCTCGCTCCGCTCAAAGGAACGCTGGCAAAAATTGTTGTCTTTGTTCCGGAGCAACATGTTCATCGTGTTGCGGAAGCGATGTCCGGGGCGGGAGCGGGCGTCATCGGCGAATATTCCTCGTGTTCGTTCCGCTTGAGCGGTACCGGGACGTTCCGCGGTTCGCCAAACTCAAAACCTGTTGTCGGCAAAGCGGGCAAATTGGAGACGGTGAAAGAAATTCGGTTAGAGATGATTGCGCCGCGTGCTAGCGTCAGTTTTATTGTTGCGGCGATGAAAAGGGCGCATCCGTACGAGGAAGCCGCCTACGATGTGTATCCGTTGGAGAATGAAAGTCCGAATTTCGGCATGGGCGCTGTTGGCGACCTGCCGAAGGGATTGCCGTTGAAAGCATTCTTGCAACACGTAAAAAAATCTCTCAAGGCGGAAGCAGTTCATTATACCGTTGGCGCCTCGCGTACCATTACGCGGGTGGCGGTATGCGGCGGAAACGGCTCGGATCTTCTGCAGACTGCAGTACGCGCAGACGCCGATGCATTCGTCACTGCCGATGTTCGCTATCACACATACCACTCGGCAGAGGGTCGTATTGCATTGGTAGACACCGGACACTATGAAACGGAACAGGTTATTCTTAAGCCGCTTGCAAAGCGACTGCGGCAAGCGGCTCGACTTAACAACGAACGACTGACAGTCAACATTACAAAATTTTCAACGAATCCCGCACACTATTTATAGACATAAGGAGTCTTCATTTGGAAAATCGGCTACGACTTCTCTACTCCCTGCAAAAAATAGACCTGAATCTCGATGAAGTGCAAGACCTCAAAGGAGACTTGCCGCACATTGTCGCCGACCTTGAGCAGAAACTCCAGACCAAAGAAAAGAAGAAAAAAGAGCTTGAGGATACAGTAACACAGTCGCTTATTACTCGCGACCAAGCAGACCTTGAGATTCTTTCACTCAAGGAACACATCGAAAAGTATAAGACCCAGCAATTTGAGGTGAAAACAAACCGCCAGTATGACGCTCTGGCGCGAGAATCCGACCACGCACAGGAAAAAATTACCAAGCTCACGCGCGACATGGAATTGCAAGAAGGGAAAGCCACTCTTGCAAAAGCAGATGCGGAAAAGCTTGCCCCGGAAATCGAGGAATTACGAAAGGAACTGGACGAAAAGAAAGCGGAGTTGACGCTGGTTAATAAAGAGCACGAGGAAGAGGAAAATAAGCTCCGCCACGAACGCGAGAAAATCGTTGTCAAGCTTGATAAAGCCGACCTGCGCCAGTACGAGCGTGTCCGCAAAGCCAAAGGTGGAAAAGCAGTCGTACCGGTAAAACGAAATGCCTGCGGCGGGTGTTTTAACCGCGTCCCACCGCAAACGGTGCTCGAACTGCGCACCAGCTCAAAATTCCATATCTGCGAGCATTGCGGCAGGATGATCATATCCGATGAAATCGTCGAAAGCATCGGCGCGGCGCAATGACGATTTTCGCGTTCATCGACGGCGCGTCTCGCAACAATCCCGGCGAAAGCGGCATCGGCGTCATTCTGAAAGATGAGAACGGCGCTACGCTCAAAGAGGAATTCGGATTTATCGGCACGGCAACGAACAATATAGCCGAATATTCCGCCCTCCGGAGATGTCTGCAAGTTGTGCGGGATATGACGTGCACGAAACTCGTCGTTCATTCAGACAGCGAGTTGATGGTCAAGCAAATGAACGGCACGTACCGCGTGAGAGATGCAGCGTTAAAAAAACATTTTCAGGCGGTGCATTCGTTATTACGGGACGTACAGTTCACATTTGAAATTAAACACGTCGTGCGCGAACTTAATAAAGAAGCCGACCAGTTAGCCAATCTCGGCATCGATACCAAGCGCCGCGTGACAGTCTAAAAAGTGTAATTAAAGAAGAAACGCCAGAGGTCGCGGAGTTCGGTCAGGCAGTCGCGTTCCGTTTGATTTGTCAGACGGGATGAGGAAAGTCCGAACACCGCAGGGCACGGCGCCCCGCGTTAAGCGGGGGGCGTACGGGCTACATCCCGTGCGAACGGACAGTGTCACAGAAAACATACATCTTCCCGCTCCGACATGTCGGGCGGGAAGAAACAGGTGAAAAGGTGGTGTAAGAGACCACCACGTCGTCAGCAATGCCGACGGTACGACAAACCCCGCCAGGTGCAAGACCATGTAAGTCACTCGTCCCGACGTTCGCGTTGGGAGACGCGTTGCCCGCGCGTTATTCACTCCGGTGAATCAGTGATGGGTAGGTCGCATCAGAGAAATGACTGCCTCCCCGCCCGCCCTTTCGGGCGTCAAGCGGGAAGACAGAATTCGGCTTATCGACCGACTCCGCTCGACCTCTGGCTCGATTTTATTTTCACCCCTCTCATGAAACCTGTTCGCGAATACCGCTGGACATTCCTGCACGAGCAAGCATCCCCCGCGGATTCTACCTCGCTCCTCGGCAACGAATCGCTTGGGGTCGCCAAAAGACTTTCAGACGAACTCAACCTCTCCTTGACGCTCGCAGAACTCCTCGTCAGCAGGGGTATCGATTCGTTCGAGAAAGCAAAAGCGTTCTTCCGTCCGGATATCAACGACCTTCACGACCCATTCTTCATGGACGGCATGGAGAAAGCCGTCGAACGCATCTCGCGTGCTGTCGTCGGCAAGGAACCCATTCTCGTGTACGGCGATTACGACGTAGACGGGACGAACGGGACAGCGCTCCTCTGGTCGTTTCTGAAGCGGGTGGGCGCACAGGTTTCGTATTTTATTCCCGACCGCATTAAAGACGGTTACGGCGTCTCGATGCGCGGCATTGACATCGTTAAAGAACGTGGCACATCGTTGCTCATCACGGTTGACTGCGGGATCACCGCCGTCGAACAAATTGACGCCGCGCAAAACGCAGGCATTGACGTCATTGTCTGCGACCACCACGAACCAGCCGACCGCCTGCCCAGCGCATACGCCATCCTCGACCC
>DASWKY010000213.1:0-5711 GCA_036396395.1 Bacteroidota bacterium
ACGTTTCGGCATTGTCCGCACGGTGACGTCGCCGTTCACAACGACCTGACAGGCGAGACGCATGTTCGGGGCGACCCTCCGCTTAAAAAACCATCTCCCGCCAATGACTTGTTCCTCCTCGGGCGTACGGGAATTAATGCCTTTTCCTTCTACGATTTCGATGACGTCCGAGCCGCAGGGAAATTTCACGGGACCCGCATCCACATTAACATGGAACACTCGGTGCACAGTGGAGTAGAGTTCAATACCGCTCATCAGCGCGGCGGTGCGGAGATTGGTCCCGGGGAGCACATCGAGCGATTTACGTTCTCTTTCAAAATGAATGGCGGGCATGAGGTTCTTTCTTCGTTAACTGTTCGATTCGTATTTCTTCGCCGATCCGGGAGGAACGGTGTAGATGTAGCTATGGAGATATTCAAGGTTACGTTCTTTTTCATCAAGGTCGATCATTAACAGATCGCGCAGAGAAACGAATCCGACCAGTTGTTCCCCGGAGACAATAGGCATGTGGCGGCAGTGTGCCAGTTGCATTTTCTTGAGGCAGGATTCGTACCCTTCTTCCGTGTTCGCGACGACAATGTTTGTTGTCATCACTTCGTTAATTGTTGTGGCGGCGGGGTCAAGCCCTTTGGCAATGACACGGGTGATGACGTCCCGCTCGGAAAAAATTCCTACTAGCTGATTGCGTTCCACAACCGGCAGCGCCCCAATTTTTTTTTCAGCCATAAACAGGGCGGCTTCTGCAACGGTTTTGTCCTTTTCGATAGAAAAAATCGGCTTCTCATGTATCATCTCGCTGATCGGCTTCATACCCGTCTCCTTCAGTCAAATGTCGTGATCCAAGTTCTGCGCGCCAGTGGTCAGAGATAATAAGAAGTTTTCAAGTGCGGTGCAAGGCGCTTTTATTTCCACGCCCGCACGCCGTCTTTGGTAACGAGCGCATGCACGAGTTTCACCGGTTCAGGTTTGACGGGCTTGATCACGAAGGCTTGTGCCGTCCGCTTGCGTGCGGCTTCCAGCACGTGCTCGCGGTCGGTGTGCAGTACGGCGAGTGTATCGCCCATTTCCACGCGGTCGCCAACCTTTTTCTTGAGGATGATGCCCGCTTTATGGTCGATGGTATCGTCGATTTTTTCTCGGCCCGCGCCGAGCATGATGGCAGTCATGCCGAGTTCAAGAGAATCGATTGAGGAAATAAACCCTTCTTCGGAGGTTTTTATTTCAAGCGTGTGCCTTGAAATGGGATACCGTTGTAAATTCTCTATGCTGGAGGTATCTCCGCCCTGAGTTTTCACGAGGGAGAGAAATTTTTCGTATGCCTTTCCTGAGCTGATTGACGCCTTACTAAGTTTGACTCCTTCTTCAATCGTTCCTGCCTTTTTCCCGAGCATCAGCATAGCGCCGGAGAGAAGGTGCGTCACGTCCATCAGGTCTGCGGAAAGGTCGTCGTTGCCGCTCACGCCGCGCAGGCATTCCACCGACTCCACCACTTCCAACCAGTTTCCGATCGTAGCGCCAAGCGGTTGGCTCATCTCTGTGATGAACGCTATCGTTTCTTTACCGCTTGCAGTGCCGATGTTGACTAATGTTTGTGCAAGTTCAAAGGAACGTTCGTAGGAATGCATAAAGGCACCGCGTCCGGTTTTGACGTCGAGCACCAGCGCATCCATACCTTCGGCAAGCTTCTTACTCATAATGCTTGCGGCGATAAGCGGAATACATTCCACCGTTGCAGTAACATCGCGCAGGGCGTACATTTTTTTATCGGCTGGTGCGATTTCCTTCGTCTGCCCAATCATCACAATGCCGATTTCTTTCATAACGCGCTTGTAATCCGCTATGGAGAGATTGGTCTTAAAACCGGGGATGGATTCGAGCTTATCTAGGGTTCCGCCCGTATGTCCCAGTCCCCTGCCGGAGATCATCGGCACGGGCACGCCGCATGATGCAACAATGGGTGCGAGGATAAGTGAGACCTTGTCTCCCACGCCGCCCGTGGAGTGTTTATCCACCTTGACGCCCGGAATGTCCGAAAGGTCGATGACCACGCCGGAATTCTGCATCAGGCTTGTGAGCGTGACGGTTTCCGTTTCGCTCATGCCGTTGAAGTAGCACGCCATCAGGAACGCGGACATCTGGTAATCCGGCACACTGCCGTCCACATAGCCGGTGATGAGATAGCGCAACTCGGCTTCGGAGAGCGCGCTTCCTTCGCGTTTCTTGCGTATGAGTTCGACGACGTTCATGGTTTAGACTTCAACCTTGACGGTAAACTCTCGCCCGCACTTGTTGCATTTATATTCGACCGTGCACCAGTTATTGCGCTCGTAGTAGCTCAGCTCGGCAAGCTCGCCGCCGCACTCCTGCACCATGCATCGCTTAAGGTCGAGGCGGTAGAACCGGTCTTTCGGGTAACTGTCTATTTGTTCGTCTGGCATATTAAAGAATAATAGGACACGGAAAAAACGGATCAAACGGATAAAGGCTGATTAAAAATAAAGAAAATAATACGTCAAGAATTATTTAACATCATTTGTGAAGAGTTTTCTCTTAAACTCAGGTTTCTTTCCAAAGTTTAATAACATGCCAACCTCTATTTTTGTCGCTTTTAAATAATTGACAAGTTGAGCTTCGTGGGCATCATCTATGGCTTTCACAGTCTTTAATTCTAACATAACTTTATCATCAACAAGAACATCTGCAAAATATTCACCAACAAAACTAATACAAGCGAGTTTTCATAGACTTTTTCAAGAAAACCATATCCCAAGGCATTGTATACTTGGTAAAAAGCTTTAATAACATCTTCGGTAATTTCTGAGTGAAGCAAATTTTCTTTCATCGGCTATTACCCGTTTAATCCGCCTTTTCCGCGTCCTATTTCTGTATTAATTTTTCTGCCAATAAGATGCCGCAAATGGTTTTGCTGTCCACGATGTCTCCGCTGTGTATCATATCGATTGCTCGTTGAAATGGTACTTGCTCGACAGTTAAGTTCAGTTCGCCTTCCTCAAGCTGTTGTCCTGCCGGGAATTTTTTCAATCCCTGCGCGAGATAAATATGCAGAAGCTCGTTACAAAATCCGGGCGTTGTGTAAATGGCGGTCAGCTTGGTGAGTTTCTCTGCGGTATATCCGGTTTCTTCCTGAAGTTCGCGCCCCGCGCAGACCATCGGGTCTTCGCCCGGTGCGAGCTTTCCGGCGGGGAGTTCAATCATATCCTTCTTCATCGGGTAGCGGAATTGCCGCACGAGCAGGAGAGAGCCGTCCTCCAGCACCGGAACCGCCACCGCGCCGCCGGGGTGGTCGGCTATCTCGCGAATGGCACGATTACCGGACGCGTATTCAATCTCATCTACTATAAGATTGAAGACCTTGCCGGTGTACTTGCGTTCGCTTTTGAGTGTTTTGAAATGAGGCATTGGAGAACCGCTTAGAGTTCTAACGCGAAGGCGTCCCGCCGAGTGTTAGGGCGACACCAAAAAGCCTCGGCGACCTGCCTGCCCTGCCTACCGCCTGCCTGCCGGTAGGCAGGGCAGGCAGGCTCTGCGTGGGAACGAGAAGAACAGACACACCACAGCCTTCCGCCGGATTCAGTTTCCTGCCGGCGGCGTGTGGCGATGCAGTATTTCTCTTTTGTTGCTTCTTCCTGCCTGCTGTTGCTTTCCTTTAGTAAAATCCCAATCGAAGGCGTCTGCGCCGAGAAAAATAAAAAGAGAGAAAAATATGCTCGGCGGGTCCCATAGGCTGGATTCCATGGGATAATCGACGCCCTCGCTCAGGATGAAACTATGCTACTGGAGCGGCGGGAGCGGCGCTTCCTAGGTTGCCGCGCCGCCGCGAACCCGGATAAAGACTACTGAAAAATATTGGGTATCTGGTAGCCGCAGGCTTTTTTTATCCCGTCGCTCTATGGCGGGATAGCCTGCGAAAAGAAGAAAATCGCAACCTAAAAGGTTGCGGCTACCCCCGAGAAAATAGTTTTTCAGAAGTTTTTAACAAAACAACCGGATGTCATTATAATACATTGTTTGGTTAAAATCAAGCACAAAATGTATTGTAATGAATTAGTTGAAAATTATTAAAATGCGGGGGAGGGAAAGATCTAAAACCAAATGACGACATAACGTTTGTGGTGTTGAAGCAGAAGTGAGGGGCTACTTTGTCGTGCCCCCGCCAAAGACAATCCCTGCAATTTCCTCAGCAATACCTCGAATTGTTTCGTTTTCAACATTGCTCAACACGATGATTATGACATCATCGCCCGGGTAAGTGACCATGTGCGACGAGAATCCACTGGTTGCCCCCGTATGGTTATACGCCGAACGGTTGTGCGTTGTTGTTATTTTCCATCCAAAACCGTATTCATTTTTAAAGGGAGTGAACATACGGTCGCGGGAATTTTGGGACAGCACAGTGTTTGTACGAAGGGCCTGGTTTAACACCAGCAGGTCAGACGTGGTAGAGAGCAGCCCACCGGCAGAATATCCTGCAGGGTCTGTCGGCTTGTCGTTTACAAGCAGACCGTCCTTGCGTACATATCCGCTTGCACGGTTCTTGATGATCGGGCGAGGGTCGTCATACAGGGTCTGTTCCATCTTAAGCGGTCCGAGAATATAGTCGTGAAGCACCTCGGCATAGAGCTTTCCGGAAGCCTTTTCGAGAATATACCCCAGGAGGCAATACCCAAAGTTGTTGTACCGGTACACTTCGCCGGGAGCGCTGACGAGTTTCGTGTTTTTCACGTCTGAAAGCACCCTATCAATTTCGTCGGCAGTTTGTTCGACCGGGACTGCCTCCATGGCGCCGAACAGATCGGGAACACCCGATGTATGAGTAAGCAGATCGCGGATTCTCACGTCCCGCCATTCTTTCGGGCACGCCTCGATGTACTTAGTAATGTTATCCAACACACTCAGCCCGCCGCGTTCTTCAAGGGCGAGTAGAGAAATTGCGGTGAATGGCTTGGTGAGCGAACCAATACGGAATTTCGTCTGCGGCGTATTCGGTGCGGAGTTTTCGTAATCCGCCATGCCGAAGCTTTTGTTTAAGACAACCTTGCCGTGTTGCGAAACAAGAACCGTTCCGCTGAATTCCTGGCCGGCAGTGCGGTTGTTAATGTACCGTTCAATATTCATTACAAGATTGGGGGCGAGGTTTTGGGCATTTGCTACCGAAGAAACGAGAGCCAGCACCACAATGCCTAAACGGTAGAGGAAATGGCGTGTCGTAGAGCGAGAGGTTGAGATTTTCAAAATTGCCATGGGTTCAGTCCTGTTGACATCGGAGAGTCTACATAATGAGCGTGTAGTAGGCTAAAAAATAAAGATGTTATAAGCAATCAGCGCCGATTTACCCGCCTTGACTCTCCCACCACTTCTCAGTACATTGTAGAATCAAACGGGTGTGGCTAAGAGGCACGAGCTGCGCCCGTTTTGCGTCCGCCGGTTCGCGAAGGTGTCCCCACCGAGCGAAACAGGTGTCTCGGTCCCAAGGGAGCAGGCAGGAGACCGTCGACAAGAAGGCGGTGTCCCACCGAGCGAAACGGGTGTCTCGGTCCCAAGGGAGCAGGCAGGAGACCGTCGACAAGAAGGCGGTGTCCCACCGAGCGAAACAGGTGTCTCGGTCCCCAGGGAGCAGGCAGGAGACCATCGACAGGGGGACAAAATGTCGCCGGGCGGTGTTACAAAACAATAAAAGCGGTGAGTTGTTC
>DASWKY010000214.1:0-3474 GCA_036396395.1 Bacteroidota bacterium
CCTTCCGTCGCCATCCCCGCCGCAAACGTAACGGCGTGCTGTTCCGCAATGCCGACGTCAAAATATCGTTCCGGCATTTCTTTTTGCAGGATTGTCAATCCGGTACCGTCCGCCATCGCCGCGGTGATGCCGACAACTTTGGGATTCATTTTGCAAATTTCCACAAGCGCTTTGCCAAATAAGGTTGTGTACGTAGGCGGAGCCGATGATTTCGGCATCGTGCCGGTGACTTTATCAAACGGCGTAACGCCGTGCAGTCGCGTAATTTCCTTTTCCGCGGGCGGATACCCCTTACCCTTTTTCGTTACTGCGTGGATGAGAATGGGACCGTGCAAATCTTTTACGTGTCGAAAGACTTCCACTAACTTCACCACATTATGTCCGTTGAACGGGCCAAGGTATCTAAATCCTAACGCCTCGAACAACATGCCGGGCGTTACGACTGCTTTCACGCCCTTTTCGACTTTTTGCACGGCTACACGCAGACGGTCGCCGAACGTATCGAGCTTCCCGGTGAGGTCCCACACATTTGCTTTCAGCGTATTATAGGCAGGATGCGTGAGAACTTCGTTGAAATAATTCTGCAACGACCAAGTCTGCGGAGAATAGGAAGAGAGAGAAACCATCTGGTTATCGTTGAGCACGACAATCATGTCTTTCTTAAGCAATCCGGCGTTATTCATACCCTCGTACGCCATGCCACCCGTGAGCGACCCGTCTCCTACGACGGCGACTACTTTGAAATTCTCTCCCTTGAAATCGCGTGCGGCGGCGACACCCAATGCGGCGGAAACCGCTGTGCTGGCATGGCCGGCGCCAAAAACGTCGTACTCGCTTTCATCACGTCTCAAAAAGCCGCTGATGCCGTTAAGCTGGCGCAAGCCGTGAAAACGGTCTTTGCGTCCTGTTAACAACTTATGGGGATAGGCTTGGTGCCCGACATCCCAGATAATTTTGTCAATGGGCGTATTGAATGCATAGTGGAGCGCAACGGCAAGCTCTACCGTCCCTAACCCTGCGCCGAGATGCCCGCCTGTTTTAGAAACTGCGTCAACGAGAAAATCACGCACCTCCGTGCAGACGGCTCGTAAGTCTTTTACGTCAACTTTGCGTAAGTCGTCGGGGGTGTTAATTTTATCGAAAAATGAAACCTCTTTGTGATCCATTCACTTTCCTATGATTCTAAGTCGCTGACCTCAAAATGTCCCTCTGCATCCTTGCCCAATTTTTTAAGGCGTAATTCCGTATTGCGCAGTTTTTCACTGCACAATTTGGAAAGCAGTACCCCTTCCTCATACAACTCCATGGCTTTATCGAGGGGCACATCGCCGGATTCGAGCGACTCCACAATCGCTTCGAGCCGTTTCAGAGATGCTTCAAAGCTCTGCCCGTTTGCCTGTACTGTTCCGGAAGAAACTGATTTCTTTGCCATTATACTTTCTCGACCCGTGTTGATACTTCGCCGTCGTGGAACTGTATCTCCGCCCTGTCTCCGTCATGCAACGCGCGAGCAGACGAGACCACCTGGCCGTCTTTCCTCACAACCGTATAGCCCCGTTCTAAAACACGCACTGGACTCAAAGCTTCGAGCCGCTGTTGAAATCCCTGATGACGGCTTGCGGCGAACTTATAGAGATGAGCAAAGGTGAGTGTCAGGCTTCGCTCGAGTTCATCGACGCGTTGAGCGGATTGGCGGAACAAATCTTTCGGCTTGTTGAATGAATAGCTTGAGACCAGGCTTCCGATTCTCTCACGCAATCCGTCTACCCGGTCGAATAAATTCTGATGCGTAGTATACCACAAATTGCGTAGAATATCAAGAAGCTCTGTGCGGTCGCGCACCACAAGCTCCGCCGCCGCGGAGGGCGTTGGGGCGCGGAGGTCTGCTACAAAATCCGCAATGCAGAAATCTATCTCGTGTCCCACCGCGCTGATGATGGGAATGTTGGAATTATAGATTGCGCGTGCAACAACCTCTTCGTTGAATGCCCACAGGTCTTCAAACGAGCCGCCGCCCCGTCCCACAATCAAGACGTCAAGTTCCCCATAGCGATTCATCTCACGAATTGCGTCGGCAATTTCTTCCGCCGCACCGACTCCCTGCACGTGAACCGGGTAGACGATAACGTCGAGCGTAGGCATCCTCCGTGAAAGCACTGAGCGAATATCCTGCAGCGCGGCGCCGGTCGCAGAAGTAATGACTCCGATTCGTTCCGGATACTCCGGTATCGGTTTCTTGTGTTCCGGGTCGAACAAGCCTTCGGCTTCGAGCTTTTGTTTCAAGCGTTCGAAGGCAAGCTGTAATTCGCCGACGCCAAGGGGCTGTATCTGGACGACGTCAAGCTGGTAATTCCCACGCGGAGGGTACACGGTAACCGACCCGCGCGCAATCACTTTCATTCCGTCTTCCGGCTTAAAGGGCAGGTTGGCGACCCGACTGCGCCACATAACGCCGGATATCTGCGCGCCTTCGTCTTTGAGCGTAAAATAAAAATGCCCGGACGTGTGCAGTTTAGCGTTTGAAATTTCACCCTGAATCCATACCTGCGGAAACGACGACTCCAGCATCTGCTTGATATGAGCCGTTATTTCCGAAACGGAATGGACTTTCTTTTCGGTATTCATACTCGTTATTGCCATGTCTTCAATGCATCTCAAAATAGAGAAAGCTCGTGTGACATTCAATAGAATCTTGTCTTTCAAACGAGTCTTGGGTATATTGACACGCCTTTCAATACCTTCTTAAGAGGAATATATCATGGCTGTTGACGTTCTTGCGATTGGTCCTCACCCGGACGATATCGAGCTTGCGTGCGGCGGTACAGTTGCCTCATTGGTAAAACAGGGGTACAGAGTCGCGCTTGCAGACTTGACGCGCGGCGAAATGGGCACACGCGGCACGAAAGAAATCCGCGTAAAGGAAGCCGCCCGCGCCGCAAAGATTCTTGGCGTCAACACACGGTACAATCTTGAAATCCCCGACGGCGGCATTGAACTCAACCAATCGAATCTTCGTAAAGTCATCTCGCTGATACGCGAACTCCAACCTAAAATATTATTCATTCCACATTCCGTCGAACGCCACCCGGACCATGTCCACGGACACCAACTGTGCAAGGAAGCCTGGTTTTATTCCGGCTTGGCTAAGCTCGAAACCAAAAAGAATGGAAAAACTCAGGCTCCTCATCGCCCCGATAATTACTTCGAATATATGCAATGGCATCATTTCGTTCCTACGTTTATCGTGGATATTTCGGATACCTTTAAGTTAAAAATGGATTCGATTCGTGCGCATGAATCACAATTTCACAACCCGAAAAGTAAAGAGCCGGAAACGCGGCTGAGCAAGCCGGATTTTTTAGACCGCGTAGAAACGGATGATAAATTCTACGGCCAGCGCATTGGAGTAAAATACGGCGAGCCGTTTTATTCCATCGCTCCAATCGGAGTGCGGAACCCGTTCGAATTTCTCAC
>DASWKY010000215.1:0-1731 GCA_036396395.1 Bacteroidota bacterium
GGCGCATCCGTTTGCCGATGAGCGCGCCGATTTCACGCGCAACGCCGAAGTGGCTCTGCCAGTCCCCGCGATTTGCCGTTATCTCTATTTCGTACACGATATCCGTAATACCCAAGTACTTCGCGAGCGGCGTCCCGACTTTTACTTTATCGGTAATCACCCAAATACCATCCACGTCGCCGCCGATGCCGAGTTCGTACGCCGAGCAAATCATTCCGTTGGATTCCACGCCGCGAATACTGGCGCGTTCCAGAACAAACGGCTTGCCGTCCGGGTCGTGCTGGTTGTGCGGAATCGTCGCCCCAACCAGCGCAACAACGACTTTTTGTCCTTCCTCAACATTCGGCGCGCCGCAGACAATCTCCAGCGTCGTCGTGCCGGTAGCGACTTTACACAGCGTAAGCCTGTCCGCGTTAGGATGTTTGGCTCGTTCCAGAACTTGACCGACGATAAACTTATCGTATGTGCGGGAGAGGTCGTCGTAACTCGCAACCTCCAACCCCAGCATGGAAAGCTCGTCTGCAAGCTGTTCAGGAGTCAGCTTGAAGTCAATCAGTTCTTTGAGCCATTGATGTGAAATGCGCATAAGCAGTTAAGAAAAAAACTCCGTGGGTTTCGGGATGTCTTCATTCCTTTCATCCCTCCCCCTTTATCCCCTCTGTGAGGGGGACAGACAACTTAAAATTGCTTTAAAAATCTTATGTCGTTCTCTGTAAACAACCGGATATCGTCAATCCCGTGCCGCAGAATGGCGATGCGCTCCACGCCCATGCCGAACGCGAAGCCCGTGTATTTCTCCACATCGTAGCCGACGTTCTTGTAGAGATTCGGGTGCACCATACCGGAACCTAAAATCTCCAGCCAGCCGGCATGTTTGCACATCTGGCACCCTTTGCCGTTGCAGATGAAACACGAAACATACATGTCTGCGCTCGGCTCGGTGAACGGGAAAAACGTGGGGCGGAATTTATACTTCACGCTACTGCCGTAGAACTGCTTCGCAAAGGTCACGAGCGTGCCTTTCAGGTCGCCGAGCGTTACACCCTCATCCACGTATAGACCCTCGACCTGATGGAAGAGCACGTGACTCCGCGCGCTGACCGCTTCGTTGCGGTATACCCTGCCGGGAATCACCACACGAACGGGCGGCTTGTGCTGTTCCATGTAGCGGATTTGCACGGGCGAGGTATGTGTCCGCAGCAGAATATCTTTCGCGATGAAAAACGTATCCTGCATATCGCGCGCTGGGTGGTCGTCGGGAAAATTCAACGCTCCGAAATTGTAATAATCTGTTTCAATTTCCGGACCCGTCGCCACCGTAAAGCCCATGCCCTTGAAGATATTCACAATCTCTTCGAGTGTTTGGGTAATGGGATGCTTTGTACCGAGAGGAACCGGACGTCCGGGCAGTGTCACATCGAACGGAATGTCTTTCTGCGTCCCGGATTGCTCGAGCTTCGCTTTCGTTTCATCGAAACCGGATTGGACAAACATGCGTAATTCGTTCAGGGCCTTACCGAGCGCGGGTTTTTCATCCGCCGAAACCGATTTCAATTCGTCGAAAAGCTCGGCGATCGAGCCTTTGCGCGCAAGATACTTGATGCGCAGTTGTTCAAGAGTCTGCGCGTCTGATACTTGCGCCAACTCGTTTGAAAATTCGATTCGTATATGATTGATTTTATCGAGCATGGTTTCGTTTTTTGCGAAGGTCTCTGACTTAGCATACGCGCT
>DASWKY010000216.1:0-4807 GCA_036396395.1 Bacteroidota bacterium
TGGGGATAACGCTTGCGGATGCGCTCGATGATCATGCCTTCTGCTTTGCGGTCGATTTCCGTAACGAGGTTGGTCTCTTGACCCAATTTACGGTCGATGTATTTGACCTTCCCGACATTCTGCTTCAGGTATCTTCCGGCAGTGACGGCGGATTCAACGGCAAGTTCAAGTAATTGAGTCATAAAGTTCGTAGAAACATAAGAAAAAGGAAGTGTAACTCCTAAAACAGAAGTTGTCGAAAGTGAATTTTTGAAACACGCGGGTAAGAATTACTCATTTCAGATACTACATCCTCCGTGATATAAGTCACCTTTGAGATACTATTTCAGAAAATCCGGCTACAACGCTGGTTTTTCTTGCCGTTTTTCATTAAACTATTTATAGATGATTGGGTCAAACAGTAGTTATCGGTCATCTTTAATATTGTTAGGAGGGATGTATGATGGTACGAACGATGTTTTGGGGAATTGTGGTGTTAGCGGCTCTCGTGGCGGGATGCGAGCCATTGAACAGCCCGAACGACAGCGAACTGAGCAGTGCAGACATTGCCGAACTCCGGCAAATGATTCTTTCCGACCCGCTCTACACGAACGACGCCGCTGTGCTCAACGACGGGGATGACGCACCCTCATTTTCTACGCTCGGCAAAGCCGCGACGCCGATTATCCCTCTGCACTGGGGACGGCGGATTGCAAGCGTGGCGCGGGAGATGACATTCGAACAAGTTGACGACACAACGGTGATTGCGACCGTTACACACAAGCTTGAAGGAACCATCTTCATCGTCGCGAAGTATTCCAACTCGGACACAGCGCGGACGATTATCCAGAAACCGCTTTCAGAACAAACACAGCGCAGGATAAAATTCTACCGCGCTGCGCGTTCCGATGCGCCAAACTCAAACGGGAATGTGCGGAGAGGCTGGAGACCTGCCGAAGTCTCCGCGTCGCAGGGCGGAACGCAAAATGCCCAGCTTACCATTACCAAACTCGAATTAACCGCAGGCGACAGAACGATTGAAATTACCGAGCCGTTAGAATATTTCCTTGAACTGCAGGGCAATGGGCGGCATAACATTCGCCCTTTGATTTTTAATGTGGGCGCCCGCCAGCCGTTAACCGTACGTTTAACACTGGTCAGCGCCGACCCGGATACGGATTGGGTTTCCGTCCATCGGCCGTTAGCATTACTGAATCCCAACAGGCCCGACCTCGTCAAGCCCATGCACGAGCGCATGGTGCTCGTCTCGCAAACGCCGTCCGGCGCCAACTTCGAGCGTGTCTATGAAGCTACGTGGGAAACATTTGTCCGAGGACGGCACGCATTCTTTGTCACGGCAGTAACCAGAAGCTCCATTTTTGACGACCAGGCGGCGTTCTCAAGCCAGGTCTGGGGCGTGCCGTATATCACTGAGTAAAAAAAATGTCCCGTTGGGGCTTCCGGCGGGACAACTTTTTGCAGTTTCAACCGTATTGTAAATAGAAACCTTTCGAAGGTTACAAACCTTCGGAGAGTTATTTGATCACCCGGAGCAGTTCATGAAAAAATTCACATTCTTTGCTGTCGTCCTCTCCACGCTAGTGGCGATTCCGCTTTTTGTGCGTCACGCCCGGAAGAGCATTCCGCTCTTCAAGGATACAGACAAACGGTACGACCTCGAAGACCTCATCGCCGAAGAAGCGCTATAGAACGACGTTTGTGTACCTTCCGCAACCGCATAAAGGGAGGGAACTAAAACGGAAATTTGTGTTCGTACCAATCCTTCGTCATCTCCAGCCAGAAGAACAACCCCTGCCACTTGCCGTACGGCGCGTAATGCCTTTCAATCGTTGTGTCGCTGACCTTTCTCCCGTTCTTGTGTATCTCATAATATTTTCCACGCACCCATGAATCCAGTCCCAAGTAATCGTACCGGCCGAGCAGTTTCATGATGTTGCCCGCGGCGTAGTCGCCCATGCCCTTCACGGAACGTACGTGCTTGAACAATTCGCCAGTCGGCAATTCCGACGTGCGCCACGATTCTATGTCGAGTTTTCCGGATGCGACATGCTCCGCCAACTGCAGTAAATACGGCGAGCGGTATCCGGAACGGATTTCTCTCCGAAGAAACCGTTCCGTTGTGTCAGCTAATGCCTGCGGCGACGGGAAGCTGTACGTCGTTGCGTTGAACTTCCTGCCGAGCTTTGTGGTGAGATTCTTGACCATGATTTCCGTCAACGCCCAACTGCAATTGGTGGTGCAAATCATTTTTACAACGTCTTCGAACACCGTCGGCGAGCGGAGCATCCGCCCCGCGCCCATGCGTGGCACCCATTTGAATTTCCTCAGTTTGCGGGCTTCTGCGTAGAATGCCATCATATCGTCGTTCAGTCGAAAGCACGCGCTAAGTTGGGCTTGCATCTCTTTCTTTTGCGCGGCATTCAGCGGCTTCTTGCTTTCCGCTTGAACGGAGATGCCCGCACGCTGTTCTTGTAGCGTACAGAGAACGAGCGTCCGGTCGCTTAGCTCAACCAAACGCTCGAACGCCTGTTTCTCTTTATTTATTCTAAACGGTTGTAAAGAACTCCACCCGTGGCTGTACACCGTACGCCAAAATCGGAAGTTAGTCGGAGTGGTGATAGAAAAATGACTTGTATTCATTCCACATCAACTAGATTCACAACAATAATGAATATCGAACAGGGAACCGCAGAATAATGAAGTATCAAAACTTTGACATTCCTCATTCCTTGTTCAATATTCGGTATTCTTTTGATCAGCTTTTATCCGTTCAATCCGCTGTTTCCGCGTCCTATTATTTTGCCGCTTGTTCAAGTTCTTCCGCCGCCGAATTCACCAGCGCGGCAAAATCCTGTAATGCCTTCGAGACCCGCACGATTTCCGAGTCCGCTTCCGCCCATCTTTTCTGCTCGATGCCTTCCCGCACACCGGGGATAGTCTTTACGCCGTAGCCGGTGTAAAATCCCGGCGCATAGATTAAATGTTTAAACCACGGCCTGCCCGGCAATCCATCCGGGTGCGTCAGTTTGCGCTCGGTTTGGATGAGTTTCGCGTTCACGGATTTCACCATCGCCGTCGAAAGCATCGCATGCTGAAGTTTCTTTGTTACCGCCGTGTACCGCTCACTGCTCTTGTTTAGAATATCCACCGCATTATCGAGCGGCGCAAAGTTCAGGTACGGCGGGACGTCTTCCTTTGAAGGCGGCACAAATGTTTCCTTCGGGTCGGAAGTCGCAGTAAAAACGCCCTCTTCTATTTGCCTGTTGCGCTCTTTGATTTGGTCCTGCGTGGTTTTCAACAGCCGCTTCAACTCATCCACGTAACGGCGAATGGTGTCCGTAAAATTGCCGAATTCGTACGGTAGGATCTCAGCGTCGGCGAG
Source organism: Bacteroidota bacterium (assembly GCA_036396395.1). Lineage (GTDB taxonomy): Bacteria > Bacteroidota > Ignavibacteria > UBA10030 > UBA10030 > JAKEEG01. The sequence goes on from DASWKY010000216.1 coordinate 3,383, forward strand.
GCGTATCACCGTCGTGCCGACGGTTTGCGACAGCGCGCGCCCATAGCTGAAATCGGTATCCGAGAAATTCGTGTACCAATAGAAATCATCATAAATCGAATGGTAAATGCCGCCGCCATCCTCGCCGCCATAGCCCATATTGAGCGAGGCAAGGCCGAGGTGGTCGATGAACGCGGTGTAGTCCGAGCCGGAGCCGAGCGCGTTGATGCGCAGGTCCGGGCGAGACCGCGCTTCCTGCCGGTCCTCCGCCGAACTCGCATTCTTGATGCGTGCAAGTTGTGCGCGCTTCCACACAGTAATGTTCTTCTGCGGATCTTCGATCTCTTTTGCGACACTGTTGGCTAAGTTCTCCAGCGTATGCGACCCGCTCACGGACAAATACCCGCGCCCGTTGCCGTCCGTATTGATGTACGTTACAGCCTTTTGTTTTAGTTCCGCCGCGTGGGTCTCCGCCCACTCGGTGGAACCGATCAGCCCCTGCTCTTCCGCGTCCCACGCGCAATAGATAATCGTCCGTTTTGGTTTCCAGCCCTGCTTCATCAACTCGGCGAACGCGCGCAGTTCTTCCATTTCCGCCACCATGCCCGCAATCGGGTCTTCCGCGCCGTTCACCCACGCATCGTGGTGGTTGCCGCGCACAATCCACTCATCGGGATAGACAGAGCCACGTAGCGTGACAATCACATTGTGGATTTTCTTCATATCCCAATTCGCCTGTACTTTCAAGCGAACCTTAGCCGGACCGGGCCCGATTTTGTACGTCAGCGGCAATGCCCCGCGCCAACTCGCCGGGGCGACGGGACCTTTCAGCGCGGCAAGCAACGGCTGCGCGTCGGCGTACGAAATAGGCAGAACGGGAATTTTTGTAAACGTCTGCACATCTTTCATCGCGAGACGCTTGACATTTTCCGTCGCGCCGACGCCTGGCGTCAGCGGGTCGCCGGGATAGAGCGGCATGTCCATCACACTCCCGCGCTGGACGCCGTCCTTCGGTCGCCAGGGACCTTCCGGGAAGGTGTCCCCTTGGTAGTATCCGTCGCCGAGCGGGTCGGAATAAATAATACAGCCGACGGCTCCATGCTCGGCGGCGACCTTCGGCTTTATCCCGCGCCACGACGCGCCGTACCGCGCGATGACGATACAACCCTTCACGGAAATTCCCATGCGCTCAAGCTGTTCATAGTCGGATGGGATGCCGTAGTTGACATACACGAGCGGCGCGGTCACGTCGCCGTCCGCCGAATACGCGTTGTACGTCGGAAGTTGCTCGCTCTGTTGTCCGGAGGTCGGGTCGATGGCGAGCGCGGGTTCTTGAAGTTTCGCGGTGAACTTCGTCGGTTCGATCAATTCTACGATTCGTTCTTTGGGCGAGGGGAACAGGACTTCTAATGTTTCAATTTTCGCATCCAATCCCCACGACTTAAA
>DASWKY010000217.1:0-3125 GCA_036396395.1 Bacteroidota bacterium
CCACGTCATTGATGAGCGCTCCCTCATCCACTTTATTGCCGTTGGCTTTGGCGAGCTTAGGAGTTAATGATTGAATTGAAACGCCGATCCAGCTTCTGCGCGATGAGCGGTCAAGTCGAACCACTTCCTGCGGCGTCTCTATAACAACCGGCGAGGCTCCATAGCCCGAACCGAGAGCCAAGAGTATGGTCAATACTGTTGATAGTGTCATGTGTGTACTCCTTGTGCTTGAGAATCAAGTTGTGGATTTCGTATGTTTATAGACGAAACGACCGTTGGATGTGTTCCACTCTCCATCATCATGCATCCAATTTAAAAACCAATAAAAAAGCCCTTTAAATAAGGGCTTTTTTATCGTCTGATACATAATATACACGTGGGTTTTCTATTTTTTCGTCTTCGTCTGTTGTAATGCACCCAGACCGCCCAGAATCTTATACCCGATCTGCTCACCATCAATAATAATGACGAGAGAATCCGCTCCTATCTGCTCAAGCATCGCATTTTGTGTTTTGAGTTTTTGCTGGGGCATCTGGCGATAGAGCACAAAATTCAAGTTGCCGTCGGGCTGTTGTTCGATCATAGTCTGGACAGTGTTTTGGTCGAGTCGTTGTTGCTTCATATGTTGCGCCTGCGGTAAATCCTGTAGCGGGAGTTCCGTCACGGTAACAATCGCTGTGTTTGCTTTCTGCACAGTCTGTTGTTGTCGTTGCGCTGAACGAAGCCGTTGTTCCCTGTGTTCAGATGGCACCGCTTGCTTGAGGTCATCGGTTGACTGCCCGCCTATGATCACAATACCGTCGACCCATATATGTTCCGGGGAATCCTTCTTTTCTAAGATTGCTTTATCAGCCAATTCATTAGCTTGTGCATCGTATTGCTTTGCCGCCGCCCCTGCCGCACTTGGAGTCGTAGGAGCCGCTAAATCCAGCCGGCGTTCGGCTTCCGGCTGTGCCGCAACGTCGCGGGGGGATTGTGGCTCGCGCCGTTCGAAGGATTCCGTCTTCGCCCGCTGGTCTTGTTGACGCGGCTGAGCTTCATCGGGTTTGTCATGATCAGCAACCGGCGACTTTTGTTTCGCCTCTTCCCCTGCACCTTCTAACGCTCCAGTTTGTTGCTGGGTATCCTTCTCTGTAACGGTTGCCTGTTCTTGGGATTCCTTGGGCCCCAGAGGAATCCACCGGTTATATATTCCCAGTCCAAAGACGACTACAAGCGTCGCCGCAACACTGGCGATGCGTACCCACGGCGCGCTTCGAGGTGTCGTCTCTGAACTCTTAGCGTGTACGCGCTGTTTCAACCGCGCCTTCATCTCATCACGCCCCACGCGCTTGATGCCGAGCACAAGCTGTTGCTCGTCGCGCACGGCGTGTTGGCATTCTTCGCACGTAAGCAAATGTGCTTCGAGTTCTTTGCGCCGCGCACCTTCTACGCGATGCAGGATAAACTGCTCAAGCAGTTCTACGTCCTGAGTCCAGTGTATGTTGGGTGAAGTAGGCATTGGTTCTATTCCAAAAACTTTATCCACGAAGTTCACTAAGAACACGAAGTTTCTTATACAACCAAACGAAAAAATTTAGTCTTAGTGGACTTCGTGCTCTTCGTGGAGAAAAATTCTTTTATGTTTTCAATATCTTCTCCAGCGCTTTCTTGCATTGGTACTTTTTCGCTTTCACGGTATCGGCGTTGGCGAAACCCATCCGTTGCGCGATGAGCTCCGTCGAAAGCTCCTCCCAATAAAATAACAGCAACAACGTCCGGCACGGTTCGCCTAATTTATTGAGTGCGGCACGAACCAGCTGTGCCGTTTCGTCGTCAATTATTTCCTCAAGCACGGACGCCCGTTGGTCTTCGACCTGATCGGGTTCAAGCTCCGCCGGGATTTCTTTTTTCATCCGGGCGAGCTTCCGGTACCAGAGGTTCCGGACGGTCGCATACAGAAACGTACTCAACTGCGCCGTCAGTTCAAACTTCCCGGATTGCACGCGCTCCCACAATATCACAAGCGCCTCCTGAAGCATATCATCTGCATCGTCCGTTGTCCCATTGTTATGTGTCACAAATGCCGTGATTGGTTTCCGGTTCGTCTCATACACAGCCACCAGCGCTTCTTCATCTCCCGCATGCATGCGCTCTATTATACGCTGGTCGGATTGTATCAGGCTGAGGGACGGGCTCATTTACCTTTCACTTGTTAATGACATAAACAGACAACAGGTAAATGAAATTACTCATAATCAACCATTTTTCAAACATTCTACATTTTAAAGGAGGGTAGCAATATGAAATTCACACACGTCCTTGCCGCCATGGTTGTTTCACTATTCCTGGTGACCGTCTGCACTGCAGCAGGCGAGCTGTTTCCCCGGCGAACCATAGGGCTTGACGCCCGGCTGAACAGCCCCTATATCTCGTCCAACGGCGGCACGGCTTATTTGCACATTTCCGTCACCACGCCGGATGTCGGAACGGCGAAAAGGCGGCCGATGAATATCTCCGTGGTGCTCGACCGCAGTGGCTCGATGGCAGGCGAAGGAAAAATAGATTACGCCAAACGAGCGCTGAATTCGCTGATAGACCAACTCAATCCGGAAGACATTTTCTCCATCGTCGTGTATGATGACCAAATAGACGTCCTGCGCGCTGCCGCGCCGGTGCGTGACAAATGGGAATTAAAACGGCTTGTCGAATCTATCTACGCGCGCGGCTCCACGAACCTCGGCGGCGGGATGATTGAGGGATTCCAACAGGTTCAGCGTTACGTGAGCAAGGAGTTCGTCAACCGCGTCGTGTTGCTCTCCGACGGGTTGGCAAATCAAGGCATCGTGGACCCAACCGAACTCAACCGCATTGCGCGGCAGTACCGTTCGAAATCCATTACCCTCACCACGATGGGCGTTGGGTTGGACTACAACGAAAACCTGATGGTCGCTCTGGCGGATAACGGCGGGGGAAATTATTATTTCATCGAAAGCCCGAATATCCTCGCGTCGATTCTCCGCAAAGAAATGAACATGCTCGCAAGCATCGTCGCGCAGAATGCCGTATTAGAAATGACGCTGGGCAAGGGCGTACACCTGAAAGATATTATCGGCTGTGAATATCGCCCGGAGAATGCGCTGTAT
>DASWKY010000218.1:0-2079 GCA_036396395.1 Bacteroidota bacterium
ACGTTTAAGTCGTTCGAAGACATTGAAGCTTGGAAGAAAGCGAGGAAGCTTACAAATAAAATCTATTCTTTATCCGGAAGTGGTTGTTTTCTAAGGATTTTCCTCTTCGTGATCAAATCAGACGGGCAGGGGTATCGGTCATGTCAAATATTGCAGAAGGGTTTGACCGAGGAGGCACCAAAGAATTCGTTCAATTCTTATCAATAGCCAAAGGTTCCGTCGGGGAAATAAAAAGCCAACTCTATATTGCACTGGACCAAAGGTATTTTGATGAGCAGGTGTTCAAGGAAACTTCTTCCAATGCCGATGAAGTAGGGAAAATGATAGCGGGTTTGATGAGATATTTGCAACAGACAAAGGTTAAGGGTTCGAAATATAAATGACGGTTATGGATAATTTTAACTCGCAACCGGAAACTGGAAACTCGAAACTGATGGATGGTCAGGAGCACGGCGCTCCGCCGCCTTTTTTAAAGACCTGGAAACAGGTATATGCTCTTGTGGTGTGTGAACTTGTCGTTCTGATAGCCGCCTTCTACGCATTGATGAAATCCTTCTCATGACCACGCTCGATTGGATTGTCCTTTTCTTAACGCTTTCCTCGATTATTCTGTACGGTATCTACAAAGGCAGGGGCAGTACGGATATCAAAGGGTATCTCCTCGCCGACCGGCAGATGAAGTGGTACGTGATCGCGTTCTCGATCATGGCGACGCAGGCGAGCGCCATAACGTTTACCTCCACGCCCGGACAAGCGTTTGTGGACGGGATGCGTTTCGTGCAGTTTTACTTCGGCTTGCCCATCGCGATGGTAATTTTAGCGGTGACGGCCGTCCCGATTTTCCACCGGCTCGGCGTCTATACAGCCTACGAATACCTTGAACACCGCTTCGACCTGAAAACACGGGTACTGACGAGCATGATTTTCCTCGTCTCCCGCGGGCTTGCCGTCGGGATTACTATCTATGCGCCGTCGATTATTCTTTCCGCGATGCTTGGCTGGGATATTCGCATCACCTCGACGATTATCGGCGGGACGATTATATTGTATACGACCACAGGCGGGGTAAAATCCGTAAGCTGGACGCACCTACAGCAAATGTTTATCATCATGTCCGGGATGTTTATTGCTTTCATTGTCGCGGTTTCTTTGTTACCGGAACATGTATCATTCGTTGATGCTCTTACCGTAGCGGGAGCCGCCGGCAAAATGAATGTCATTGATTTTTCCTTCGACCTTGATAATCGGTATAATTTTTGGTCCGGCTTAATCGGCGGAATGTTTGTCGCGCTCGCTTATTTTGGCACCGACCAGTCGCAGGTTCAGCGATACCTCACCGGTCAATCGGTGACCGAGAGCCGTATGGGGTTGTTGCTCAACGGTATGTTGAAAGTGCCGATGCAGTTTTTTATTCTCCTGCTCGGCGTGATGGTTTTTGTGTTCTACCAGTTTGAACAGCCACCGCTCGTGTTTAACCCGGTTCAAACTCAGGCTATCATCTCAAGCGCGTACGGAGAGGAATATCGCGCGTTGGAGCAGGAATATAACGCCGTCTTCCAATCGAAGCAATCCGCCATAGAAAAATTTCTCACGGCTCAGCAGAACGACGATGAAGCAAGTATTGAAGCGGCGAAGCAGGAAGTCGCCGCCGCCGACGATGCGAGCGACAGCGTGCGGAGCCGCGCGGCAAGCCTGCTCAAGCAAAATGGACAGGATGCGAACGACACGAACTACATTTTTCTTTCCTTTGTGTTGAAGTATCTTCCCACGGGATTGGTCGGACTGCTGTTTGCGTGCATCTTTGCCGCGAGTATGTCGTCTACTTCTGGCGAACTGAGCGCGCTTGCATCCTCCAGCATCGTGGACGTCTATAAGCGGTTATTCAACCGCACCGCCGGCGACCGTCACTATCTGCTCGTCTCGCGTATCTCGATGGCGCTCTGGGGAGTGTACGGTATCGCGTTTGCTCAATACGCGAGCCAATTGGGGACCTTGGTGGAGGCGGTGAACATTCTCGGTTCATTATTTTACGGGACGATGCTCGGAATTTTTCTGCTGGCATTTTATGTTAAGCGTGTG
>DASWKY010000219.1:0-2214 GCA_036396395.1 Bacteroidota bacterium
GGGGCAGAATTATCGGCGATGAAGGAAGCGGCTACACAATCGGGCGCGAAGGCTTGAATGCCGTCACACGCCAGCTCGACGGCAGGGCGAAGAAGACACTCATCACCGAACTTGTCGCGAAGAATCTCAAGCTCAAAACACAGGAAGATATTATTGCCGCGGTATACCGGGAGAACCTCGACGTTGCTACCGTTGCTCCATTAGTTGTCGAAGCGGCAGAGAAGCAAGATTCCGATTGCGAACGGATACTGAATAAAGCGACATTTGAACTGACCGAGCATGTTCGGGCGCTGACACTCGCCATGGAGCACGCCGCCCGCGACCGTGCGCGCCAGAAAATACTGCTCGCGTTTATCGGCAGTATCATCGCAAGCGAAAATGTGTTCACCAACATCCTGAAACATAAAATCATGTTTTCATTGCCGCAGATAACCATCGTACAGCCCAAGGCGCCGCCCTCGTATGGGGCTGTGCTGTTGGCGTTACAGTCGTCGGGTTCTTCGTAATTGTTGCTTGGAGCAAGTTCAAAAGTGATTCTGTTTAGAGCAGCGATTCTGAACCCTCACCCCCGCCCCTCTCCCTAAAAATAGGGAGAGGGTGTCCGTTGAATTCGGAACAGGATGAGACTGGTTTGGTCTCTAAATAGAAAGTATTGTATTCAATAAAAACGTTATTTTTTAACTGACTTTTTTCATGAGATATTTTTTCCTCCCAATTAGTTGTACCCTTTTCATTTGTTCGAGTGTACTGCACGCACAGCAATCGTGGGTGCAGGAGACGCTTGCCCGCATGTCGTTGGAGGAAAAAATCGCGCAGTTAGTTTTCGAGCGCGCAGACGGCGGCTACCTCAGCGGCGACGACGACCGTTGGCGGCATTACGAGCGGCTTGTCAAAGAGAGAAAAATCGGCGGGTTCGCGATCTTTGCCGGCGACGTGTATGAGTATGCGCTCCAGTTGAACAAACTGCAGGCACTCTCCGATATTCCATTGTTAATTGGCGCGGATTTTGAGTTCGGCGTTGCGATGCGCGTGCGGCGTGCGACGCAATTCCCGCGGGCAATGCTCCTCGGCGCAACGCGCAATCCGGTATATGCGTACGAGATGGGCAACGCTATCGGCAAAGAAGCCCGAGCGCTCGGCGTGCATCAGGTCTACGCTCCGGTGGTGGACATTAACAACAACCCGATGAATCCGGTCATCAATACGCGCTCGTTCGGAGAGAATGCGGAACTTGTTGCTAGTATGTCCGGCGAATTTATCCGGGGACTTCAAGAGGGCGGCGTCCTCGCGACGGCGAAACATTTTCCAGGGCATGGCGATACGGACGTGGATTCGCATCTCGACTTACCCGTGCTTCCCTTTAAGAAAGAACGACTCGACACGCTTGAGCTTGCAGGCTTCCGCTCGTCGGTGGAAGCGGGCGTCGGTTCGATGATGATCGCTCATCTTGCCGTTCCCGCATTGGATTCTGTGAAGGGCATGCCGGCGACGCTCTCGTATCCGATTGTGACGGACGTCTTGCAGAACCAACTCGGTTTCCGCGGATTGATCGTCACCGATGCGATGGAAATGCGCGGGGTCACGAAGGTATATTCCACCGCCGAAGCCGCCGTGCGCGCAATCAAGGCGGGCAGTGACCTCGTCCTGCTTCCGCCGGATATCGACGTCGCTCTCGATGCGATTATCGGCGCGGTGCGGCGGGGGGAAATTTCCGAAGAGCGTATCAATCATTCTGTACGAAAAGTGCTTGGCGTCAAGCAATCGCTTGGGTTGGTGAAGAACAGGCTCGTTGACCTGAGCGAGGTGGCTTCGGTGGTCGGCAATACCGGGTTCCGCAGGCTCTCGAAACAAATAGCAAGGGACGGCATTACTGTCGTCAAAAACGACAACAACCTTCTGCCGCTTCAGCAAAACAGCATCAGGAAAATTACCGGTATCGCTGTCGGCGATGTGGAAGACCCCTCCATGGGCGGATATTTTCGTTCGCTGGTGCGCAACCGCGGCGCGAGCTTCGAAGACTACCGGATTGACCAACGCACAAATAAAATAGAATATGATTCCATTCTGACCCGTGTGGCGACGGGCGACGTGATTCTCCTGCACATGTACGTGCAAACCCGCTCCGCGCAAATGACTGGATTTTTCCAGCCTCAACAGACCGCGTTTCTCGATACCGTGATGAAGCTGGGCAAGCCCACCATCGTCGTATCATTC
>DASWKY010000220.1:0-9743 GCA_036396395.1 Bacteroidota bacterium
GTCAGACCAGCGCCCAATTCCAGTTTCTTCGTCGGGTGTAATGTTTGGAGTGTAAAATATCCCGAAGCCCGGGCCCACATTGGTCAGGTCGAACGGCATGCCTCCGCTTGGAGGTGCGTCTGGATGCTGAGTAGCAGAATGGCAAGCCCAGCAGGTGTTGCCATACTTAAATATAAACTCACCGCGCGCAATTGAGACTGAATCCATCGATGCCGTTCTGGTTGATACGGCGCGATCGATAGGATTATTCCACGTCGCGTTGATAAAGATAACCAATCCGACTATGATGACAATGATACTGCCAACGAGCCAGCCAAGCACCTTGAGAGTACGTTTCAGCCAGGGTTTCATACCTATGTTCTCCTTCTTAGAGAGAGGTAATGACTACTACGGTGCGGGGGGTTGCTTCTTCGGCGTTCAATGTACGCCGCGAACATCGAAACGGCAAGTGATAAAAATCAGTATCCAGTTTTCGGAAATATTACCCATGAGGGTGGTGTATCGGGCCAGTGGAATTCTTAAGAAATCCGCCGCCCCGTTTGGCAAGCACGGCTCGAATTTCTGCGAGTATGGCAAGAGCGATTTCCTCTGGAGAGTCAGCTCCAATATCCATACCGATGGGAGCGTGCAAGCGGGCAAGCTCGCTCTCGGTGGGTGAGTAGCCGTCGTTGCGGAGATTCTTGAGCAGTCGTTCTGTCCTCATGGAAGGTCCCAGCAACCCGACATAACGCGCGGAGGAGGGGAGAAGCGTTCTCAAGAGCACAAGGTCATGCCCGAAGTTATGCGTCATGATGACGGCGGCGGTGCGTTTCTCTACGACAACCTTTGCGGCGACTTCTTCCGGCCGCGCGAGAATAACCGCATCGGCTGACGGGAATCTATCTCGAGAAGCAAACGCCGGACGATGGTCAACCAGAGTAACACTCCAGCCAAGCTCACGTGCAAAACGAACGAGGGGAATCGCGTCATAGCCGCCCCCGAAAACAAGTAGCGGAACAGGCGGTAGTATTGTCTCGATCAACGCTTCCACCACTCCTTCCATATAACGGTATTCTTTGACGTATGACGTTCCCTCTGCGAGAGCGCTTTTACAATCCTCCAAGAGTGCCGCAGAGAGGATCGGGTTGCGGATGTTTTCTTGCACAATTCCTTTTTCATTCAACAATACCCGCGTGCCGATTGAGGCTTTGAACTCGCCGTCTACCCGAAATACCGTTGCCACTGCGCCTGATGAGCGTTGCGTAACACACTCGCTCAGAAAATCAAGGTGCGGATTTTCCTCGCCCAACGGCTCAAGAAGCACGTGAATAACACCGTTGCACCCTTGGTTCAGTCCCCATGCGGCGTCATCCTCCGCCGTCATATCGTACACGGCAGTGATCGGTTCGCCGGAAGCGGTCACGTGTTTACATTTTTCGGCTATGTTGGATTCCAGGCACCCGCCGCTCACCGTGCCGACTGTATTTCCTCCGGCGGAAACCAGCATACGCGCGCCGGGACGGCGATACGTGGAGCCGCGCACCTTCATGATTGTTGCCAGCGCCGCCGGTTTATCCGACTGCTTGAGCATGCCGTACGCGGCAAGGATGTCATGAAGTTCTTTCATATAATAGGATTTTCCACGAAGGACACACAGCGACCCGAAGAGAAATACAAGAAGAATCGTTTCATTCTACTCGAACCGTACTCTTGCAGGACTTGTTGAACGCAACACGGACTCCTGCTTGAAGCGTTGCTTATACGTTGTAATGATGTCTTGGATTGCCTGTTCTTTCTCAGGCGTCAACGTCTGCAGGTAAATAATCAGAATCCAGCACTTTTCTTTAATGATTGTTCCGCTCTGCATCAGATACTGCCCATACCCGCTCAACACGGAGAAGCCCTGCGGAAAGCGCGGTGTAACAACTTCGCCCAAAAATTGTTGCCAGTCTTCGTCGGTAACGGTTCCGCTGTTTTGGATATCACTGCCGAAGACGATCTCTTCCCGTATCCACAGTTCGTGTTCGGTCGTGGTTGTGTTGTCGAGTGTCTCAAGCCGCGAAAGCGCGCAGCCGGAAAACACAAGCGCCACCGCAAGCAATCCTATGTTGAAAACGCGCAGAATCTTAATTCTTCTTCTCATACGTTCCTTCCATAAATGTGTACCACTCCTTCCCATCTTGCGAGGCGTCCATCCGGTAGTAGTATGTGCCCTCCTTGCTGAAATCAAACACAGCCTTGCTATGGCCGAATGAGCCTTTGCTCGTCAGGGTGAGGACGTTTTTTTCGAACTGCCCTTTCATTACATTCGGCGTAGCGCCAAAGGAATCGAACCAATGGAGCATGTAGCATTTCTCAGGCTCGAACCACGTAAACACCCCATGCCCCCGAAAATTAATAGCGCCGTTCCGCTCCTGCTCGTAATGTTGCACGACGGCGAATCCATTGAGCGCAAGTTTATTCTTCACGCGGCCGATGGCTGGACCACCCAACGGGTCCCACGGCGAGGGATTAATTTTTTCTTGTCCTACCCAGTTACCGACGAGCAGTTGCAATTGTTGATGCGCTTCCGTGAGTTGCGGCATATCCATGATGAACATCTCCTATGATCTACATGGGTACTGTATGGGACACCATCATCAATCATATTCATCCTACCAAGAAGGAACGAAAAAGGCAAGTGCAGTTTTTTTAGACTCATCGTCGGGTACAAATCGTTCGAGTTTGAAATCAATCCCTTGCCTTTTCGAGACAAAAAGCCTATACTTTCTCTCTGCATTGAATCACTTAGCGAGGGGGTAGGTAATGAAGTCCAGCACTGTTCGTCTTTTTGGGTTTTTCCTGATTACAGTTGTCGCCGTTTCAGCAACAGTTGCGCAAGAATTTCGGGTGCGATTTACTTCAACGTCTTCACAAGAGTACGAGCAGGCTTCCGGGTCAATACAAACGAAATTTCAGGCTGGCTCTCAGCTTCTTGCCATGGACGCAGAGACGATTCAAACAGTGTTACGCGAACGACCGGGCCGTTTCGTGTTGGAATTCCCCGCAGAAATCCCCCTTCCCTCATCAATCAACTTGGAGACATTTCAGGTCTTCACGCCGGATGCCAGGACGGTGGTACGCGATGAACACGGCGAGCGGTGTATACCTCTATCGCATGATTGCTGGCTCATTTGTGGCGACAAGGAAATTGTTCTTGGTAAAGTAACAACCTCACGCGAAAGCGTTCTCGCCGGGCATAAGAAACACAAAGCCCCCGATAATCGGGGGCTTTGTGTTGTACGAACCGTATGGAGATGTGGTTCCCGTTTTTTTTTAGTCGGAATTCTGCATCACATCGACGTAAACAGTTTCTCATCAATAAGCGCAGGATTGCCGACAACGGCAAACTGGAGATTCTTCAAATACTTTATTGCGAAGTCCTGAACGTCCTTCGCTGTAACCTTCCTGATATTGTCGACGAAGGCATCGGCGGCTTTCCAGCCCAAGCCGGAAATTTCATGCACCGCGAGGAAGCGTGCCTGCGCGTCGTTTGTTTCATTTTGCAGATAGTAGGCGGTCAGGAACAGCGAGACGCGGTCGCGCAGGTCTTTTGCCGAGACGGGAACAGTTTGGAGTTTCTTCAGTTCGGCAAAAAATACTTTTATCGTCGTATCCGGCTGTACTGCGGTTACGTAGATTGCGGCGCGATTAACGAGCTGGTTTTCCATGTACGCCGCGGGTGCATACGAAAGATTGCGCTTTGTCCGCACCTCCTCGAAGACGCGGCTTCCCAGTATTCGCATCCCGACAGTAGCCGCGTAATATTCTTTTTCGCCGATACGCGGAGCGTTAAACAAGCCGAGAATATAATTCGTCGGCAATTGGCGTTCCCTCACCGTCACGTTTGCAGAAGTATGCTGTACTGCTTCGGGATAGTGCGGCACATACGTACCCCTGGGCAACGCGCCGAACGTTGCGGTTACTTTCCGCTGAATATCGGCTTTCGTGACATTTCCCACCACGACAAGAATGAGTTTTGACGTGATGAGGTTATCCGCAAGGTGTTTCTGTAACTGTTCGACGGTGATCGCGTTCACGGCGGGCTCGGTTCCAGCCGGGTCCAACCGGTACTGATGAGTATTATAAAAGACCTGATTGCCGATTTCATTCACGTAGCCGTCGGGGTTATCGACGCGCTGTTTGATTCCCGACAGCAGGTTCTCGCGCACAAGGTTGACTTCCGCCGCGTCGAGAGTCGGGCTCATGACGACGTCGGCAAACACATTCCACAGCACGTCGAGGTCGCCGACCAAACATCGTAATGTCACGCTCGAATAATCCCTGTTAGACACGCTTGTAATAACCGAGCCCGTTTTATCAAGAATGGCATGAAGAGCATCTTTCGGGTAGTTCTTCGTTCCCTTGAGCGCGCTATTCAAGAGCAGGGGTTCGATACCCTGTGTGTGTTCGGTGAGGTTCATCGCGCCGCCGCGCAGATACAACTGCGCCGACACAATGGAATTCGCCGGGTTGTTCTTGACGACGACTTTCAGACCGTTCACCGAAAATTCTTCAGCCGGCACACTGGAGACCTGTGCGAACGCGCTGAACGCGAACGTCAAGCACAACAGTAACACGAGTGTACGATGGAGAGTGTTCATAGGATATACTCCTTGTTCAATGGTTTCCCGTCTTACTGCGGGAACAATTTCGCTTTGACGTCCGGTGAAAGGAGAATGCCTTTCACGTACGGCGCGTTCTGAATGTATTTTTTAACGTAGGCATTAATATCCTCGCGCGAGACCTGGCGGAGGTTTTCGATATAGTTCATATAATAGTCCGTACCGCCGGTAACTGCCCACCAGAACCCGACAGAATGAATGAACGTAGAGGGCCTCTCCTGGCTGTACATCTCCTGAATTTCCAGTTGTTTCTTGGCATTCTCGATTTGTTCGTCCGTAAAGTAATCGGGGTCTGTCAGTTTTTTCAGCTCCTCGAAGATAGCTTTTTCCGCTTCGGCGAATTTTTCGGGCGACATCTGTGCCTGTACCGTGATGGGACCGGTATGGTCGAGCGTGTAATAATTAATGCCCGCAAAATTGCAGAGCCCGCTTTCGACGAGTTGTTTTTGGAACGTCGAGCTTCTCTGTCCAAGGATATAGCTGAGCACGTCCGCCGCAAAGGTCGCTTTCATGTCTTTCGACACGCTGGGTCCGTGCAAGGCCACCTGGATGGTGACGGCGTTGACGGGTTTCTCGACAAATACCGTTTCATTGCCTTTCAACGGTGGGTGCATGGGAACCGGGTAGAGTTCGAACGGGTCCGGACCACGCTTCCACGCGCCAAAATATTTGTCCGCCAGCTTAAAAATCTCCTCGTGTTTCACATCGCCGGAAACAAGGAGGGCGGAGTTATTCGGAATATAGTAGCGCTGTTGGATCGTGCGCATTTTCTCTTCCGTTGCCGTGAGAATGACTTCGCGGTTGCCGATGACATTCTTCCGGTTATAATGCTCGTACCAAAGTTTTTTGTTGGTCTCGTTGAACAAATGGAAAAATGGATTTGCTTCCGCGCGGTCGTACTCGCCCGTCACAACTGGACGTTCTTTGACCAATTCCGCGTCGAGGAAGATGGGAGTCAAGAGCGCGGCGCGCATAAATTCCATGCCCGCCTCAAGACTGTCTTTGCCGAACGTGAAGAAATAATTCACCCGTTCCTCGCTCGTCGTCCCGTTCCAGCTCATGCCTAATTCGCGGGTGCGTTCGAGGTAGCGTTCCTGTGTCGGGATCGACTCGTTCGCCTTGAAGAACATGTGTTCGTACAGATGCGAAAGGCCGTTATACTCCGGCGGTTCGGTGTAGGAGCCGTTGCGGACGTCGACTTCGACCGTCACCAGCGGCACGACCGGGTTTTCGATCACGATAACGTCCAGCCCGTTCGGCAGTTCTTTCGTGTAGATGCTGTACTTCTGCCCGTACGCGAGAACCGGCACAAGCAAAAGAAGCACGAAGCGAAATACTCGTGCAAGGTGTGTCTTCATGGTATCCTCCTGTCTGATTGTATCTGTGTGGTTCTGTAAGTGTAAGTCCTCGTAGTATGTTCTCTACGTAATAGTATGCCGGATGTTTCTTGAAGGTCTTACATGATACTGGATTCGTGTAGAATGCCACTCATCCATAGACCTCGTTTGTCGAAGTTTTATTTCTGCATTTCCCCGGGCACTTTTTGATCCCTGAGTCCAAGATGTCTCTCAACTTCCTGTTCAAGATACAGTGCTGTATCGTGTGAGTCAATTGTCGAAATCAATTTAATTTTCTTATTCTCGGTCGTAATGGCGCTCAGGCGGTACGTGACACTCGTTCCCCCTTTCGAAGACCGGTGCACCCGGTCCTCTACATACAGCTGTGTAATAGAGTGTGCCGGTATTGTTTTGCTCCCGAACCACGGAAGAGGCCCGTGGAAGATAGAGATGGTACCATTAGACACGGTCACCACTGTTTTGTTGACAAAGCCTGCCAGTGTGGAATATGTCAAAAATACGCCGACGGCGAGGTGCAAGACGGGAAACAAGACCATCATCAAAGGGGCGTCGGTGGTGAACGCCGTGTAATACCAAAATGCGAGAAACCCGTCCCACACAACGCAGAATGCCGCGAGGAAAATATATTTCACCGAAAACCAGCGATAGGTCAACGTAAGTCCACCGCTCGTCATGTCGAGGGCGATGTTGTCCGGCATCGGGGCGTTGAGTGTCTCTGATGAGGTAGTCATTGAAGGATGTTTTTCTTGTTCACTCGTTCCGCATGAGAACTGTTAGAAGTCCGACATGTACCGGCTCGCGCGCCGCGACATGTCGGACTTCTTGCTCAGTTATTAATCCAATTGATACGCGATCATGATTGTCAGGTCACTCTTGCCCGTTTGCTTGAGTCCGTGCGAACTGCCGGGGCGCGTGAGGATGGCGTCTCCGGCTTTCACGGGAAACGTCTTGCCGTTCATCGCCATTTCGCCCGTTCCGCTCGAAATGTAATACACTTCATCCCGTTCCTGTTTATGGTACCCGATGGACGAGCCTGGGTGCAGAATCCGTTTTCGGAACACGAACTTAAAATCCGTCACGTCGGCGAAAAAACTGTAGCCCGTTGTTTTCCCCTCGCCGCTGTGAGGACCCGGCTGTCCAACGCCGATCTCGCTTTCGCGCTCAAGCACGTAGCCGGAGCCTTTATCTTGTTGAATGCCGGATAGGGTGAAGAGTATGATAAAAAACGTAACCGTGAAGAGAAAGCTCATGGTGTCTCCTATTCAGTCATTTCACGATGTATCAGGCTCCCGAAGTGTATTAAACTTCGGGAATCTCAATGAATCAATACCCCACTGTTCTTCCTTTGTTCTGCTCGTCTAACCATTTCTTAAGCGGGGCGAAGTAGTCAATGATTGCCGTGGCGTCCAGCTTTCTCTCGCCGGTTAAAGCTTCGAGCGCTTCGGGCCAGGGTCGGCTTGCGCCCATCGCCATCATCTTCTGTAATTTTTCGCCCGCCTTCTTGTTGTTATACACCGATGCGCGGTGCAGTGGACCCGTTACGCCCGCCTCTTTACACAGCGCGCGGTGGAATTGAAATTGCAATATCGTCGAAAGAAAGTAGCGCGTGTACGGCACGCTCGCGGGCACGTGGAATTTCGCTCCGGGGTCAAAGTCTTTCTCCGTGCGCGGGAGGGGAGCCTTCACGCCCTGGTACTTCTCGCGCAACTCCCACCATGATTTGTTGTAATCCGCCGGTTTGATTTCTCCGGAGAACACTTTCCACCGCCACTGGTCGATGAGCAAGCCGAAGGGGAGGAACGCCACCTTATCGAGCGCGAGCTTCATCAGCAGTCCGAGGTCGCCGCTCGCGTCGGGCACGGTGTTGATCAGCCCGATTTGTTTCAAGTACTCCGGCGTCACGGAAAGCGCAACGGCGTCGCCCAACGCTTCGTGGAAGCCGTCGTTTGCGCTGTTCTGGAAGAGTATCGGTTGCCGGTTGTATGCGCGCTGGTAAAAATTATGCCCCAACTCGTGATGGATGGTGCTGAAGTCTTCGTCGTTGATCTCGATGCACATTTTGATTCGCAAGTCATGCTCGAAATCGATGCTCCACGCGCTCGCATGGCACACCACCTCTCGGTCTGCGGGTTTTCTGAACATCGACCGGTCCCAGAATGTCGCCGGCAGGGGGTCGAAGCCCAACGACGTAAAGAACCGCTCGCCGAACTTTACCATCTCGACGTCATTTACCTTTTTCGATTGCAGAACTTGTGTTAGGTCGTAACCCGGGTCGCCTGTCGGGGGGGCGACCATCGAGTAAATATTTCCCCAGCTTTGCGCCCACATATTGCCGAGCAGGTGTGCAGGAATTTTCCCGTCCTTCGGCACAAGCTTCTCGCCGTATTGTTTCACCAGTGCGGCGCGCACATGAGCATGGAGCGCTTCGTACAACGGCTTCACTTGTTGCCAGAGGCGTTCGACTTCGGCGGAAAATTCATCCGGCGTCATGTCATAATTCGAGCGCCACAAGGCACCGAGGTCGGAATAACCTAACTCTTTCGCGCCTTTGTTCGAAAGCTCCGTCAGCCGCTCATAGCGCGTACGCATCTGCGGGGAGATACTGTGCCAGCCCTTCCACATCATCAGCAGGGTATCGGGATTTTGGCTCGAGGCAAGCGTGCGCGATGCTTGCGTAAGGTCGACGGGGGCTCCCTGCGGTCCGTCCGGATAGAATTTTCCCTTTCCGTAATCACTTTCCAGCGAAACGGAAATTTGTGTCAGTTCCTTCTGGTCGTCGGCGTTGCTCGGAGCGGGAAGGGTGAGCGAGAGTTTGAGCTGTTTCAATTTGCGGTCTATGTCGTACGGGAGTTGAAGCCCGTCGAACCGCGCGGCGGCTTTGGCGAACGCCACCGTCGCCGCGGTGACTTCCCTCTGCGCCTCGGCGGCGAGCGCTTCTGTGTCGTCTGTGATGTACGTGTTCTGAACCCAGGCGACGCGTGAGACTTTCGTCCAGAGTTCACGCAACCGTGCTTCAGCCGAATCGATAAAGGCTTTCGCCTCTTCAGCAGTCGGCTGGGTGTGGTTATCCGTTTTTTGCGTGGGCGTAAATAATGGAAAGAAACAGAAGAAAGCAACGATACTGTGTGAAAGGAAAGTGTTCATGATGCACCTCGTGGGGATAGATATGTTGTCTTGCTCTTTGTTTGATGTGTACGGCGGGAGACAGGTAAAAGCTATGAAAATCCGACGAGGGTTGCAAGAGGTGGATTTATCGAATGAAGTCCGGCATGTTCCCCGCGTGCGGCGGTCCGATGCCGGATTATGGCACGTTATTGGTTCTCTGTCGTATCCGATTCGTCCGGCGGGTTCATGATTTCTTCGCGCACGATTTCTATCCAATCGATGAGCGAATCCTTATCTGCCTCGGTGAGTTTCGAGCCGGGGTGCATCGTGAGATAGATGGGGAGGGGCATATTGCCTTGGTGCACTTCCTCAGCCATTTGGTCAAGCCGCCCGACCGAGCGGAACATGTTGTAGTCCCATTCGGAAAAATTCAATTGTGCGCGTGCTTCGACAACATCCTTACTGACGAGCCACGAAACCGGGGCGACGTACGAGTACCAGGGCCAGGTGGTTTCGTTCGAATGACAATCGTAACACGAGGTGCGGACGATGTTGTCAATGTACGGCGGGACGTTCACTTTCGCTTGGAAGGTCATCTCCGGGTCGACCGGCGGGTTTGTCCGTTCAACGGGTACAA
>DASWKY010000221.1:0-3215 GCA_036396395.1 Bacteroidota bacterium
CCTGAATTGTCTTGTACCGCCGCTCATTCTACAGCCGCTCGTCGAGAATGCCGTCAATCATGGAATAGCACACCTCTTACAAGGGGGGACTATTCGCCTGCACGCTCAACGGACTGGGGCACGGCTTACGATTATCGTGGAGAACCCGTGCGACCCGGAACGGCCGCGACAGTCAGGGAGCGGGCTTGGCTTGGAAAATATCAAAAATCGCCTCCGCGCACTTCATCGCTCCGATGCGCGGCTGGACGTGGCGGAAGAAGGGAACCAATTTCGGGCGGAGCTTTCCCTGCCCGCGCTCGAACAACCTTCACGATGAAATCACAAACACCAGCCAATGCCCTCACCGCCATCATCGTAGATGATGAAACGCTTGCGCGCGAGGTCGTGCGGGAACACCTTGCCGCCCATCCGGGTATTTCCATCGTAGCGGAATGCGGCAACGGTTTTGACGCCGTCAAAGCCGTTGCGGAATTGAAGCCGGATATCTTATTCCTCGATATCCAAATGCCGAAGCTGAACGGGTTTGAACTGTTAGAACTCATCGACCACGAATGCGCGATTATTTTCATCACCGCATACGACCAATACGCGCTGAAAGCGTTCGAGGTGCACGCCGTCGATTACCTGCTCAAGCCGTTCAGCAAAGAGCGGTTCGAGAAAGCGCTCGAGCTTGCGAAACAACGGTTGTCGAGGCATGAGCAATTTCCCCGGGCTGAGCTTCTCGCAAGCGCCCGCCCACCCGGCATGGCACTGGAGCGCATCCTTGTGCGCGAAGGCTCGAAAGTGCATGTCATTCCGGTAGAAAAAATTGATTACATCGAGGCGCAAGACGATTATGTCTCTATCCGCTCGGAAGGAAAATCGCACCTCAAACAACAACGGCTCGCTGAGTTGGAAACAGCGCTCGACGCGAAGCACTTTGTCCGCATCCACCGCTCCTACATCCTCAACATCGACCGGCTGGCAAAAATTGAACTGTACGCCAAAGACAGCCGCGTCGCCATCCTCAAAGACGGCTCGAAACTGCAAGTCAGCCGCACCGGTTACGATAAGCTGAAGACGCTGTTGTAAAAACCTGATGTATTTGATTTTCAGTTGTTCGACAGTTATACTGTCGAACGCTAACAGTTCACTCAGAGGAGTCATACCATGAGAACATTTTTCGTAATTCTTTTTTCAATCCTCGTTTCGCTTTCTCTTACCGCACAAGTCACCGTCATCAAAGCGGGTAAGATGGTCGACCCGAAATCCGGGGCGGTGCTTTCGAATCAAACCATCCTCGTTGAAAACGGCCGAATAACATCCGTTGGAGCAAACGTTTCTATACCACGGGACGCGGTTGTCGCAGACCTCTCCGGTTACACTGTTCTTCCGGGCTTAATCGATTGCCACACGCATGTGCTGTTGCAACCGGAAGACGAGGGCGCAGTGCCCCCTGTGATTACGAAGTCGCAGGCGTTCCGCACGGTGCAGGGCGTCGCCGCGGCAAAGAAGGACCTTGAAGCCGGCTTCACAACGATGCGCGACGTGGATAGCGAGGGTGCTGGATTCGCAGATGTCGCCATTCGCGACGGCATCAACAAAGGCATCATACCGGGACCACGGTTCTACGTTTCAACATATGCGTTGACCATTACCGGCGGTCACATGAACCTGAGCGGCTTGAACCCCGACCTCAGCCTGCCCGACCCCGCTACGATTACCGATTCTCGCGATGCGATGATTGCCGAAGTGCGCCGCGAGATTAAATACGGCGCCGACTGGATTAAGCTCTATGCGACCGGAACATTGCGGCATGTAAATCCCATCACGTTAGAATCTCTCAGTCAAGTCTCCGTTGAAGACGTACAGGCAATCGTCAACGAAGCAAAGCGCTGGGGCAAGGATGTTGCGGCACATGCGTATGGAGGCGACGGCGCGAATAACTCTATTCTTGGCGGTGTGAGGTCAATCGAACACGGTATGTTGATGGGCGATGCAACGATTCAACTCCTTGTCAAACATGGAACGTACTGGTGCCCCACACTCAGCGTCTATTTTCCCCATGACCCCAAAGACTTGACGGACATGCGCAAGCGCATCATCCAAAACCATAAAGAAGTATTCCAGAAAGCGATGAAGGCGGGAGTCAAGATTGCCTTTGGAACGGACGTCGGCGCGTTCGAGCATGGAACCGGCGCGCAGGAATTTCTCCGCATGGTGGAGTACGGCATGAAGCCGATCGACGCCATCCGCTCGGCAACA
The DNA here is from genome assembly GCA_036396395.1 of Bacteroidota bacterium. Classification (GTDB taxonomy): domain Bacteria; phylum Bacteroidota; class Ignavibacteria; order UBA10030; family UBA10030; genus JAKEEG01. Next base: position 2,245 of record DASWKY010000221.1, read on the forward strand.
CTCACCGCCTCTGAACTGCTCAGGATGGAGAACCTCATCGGCACCATCGAACCCGGAAAGCTCGCCGATATAATAGCAGTAGAGGGAAATCCGGTGGACGATATCAAAGCGTTGACGAGAGTCGTTTTTGTCATGAAGGACGGAAAGGTCTTTAAAAGCGTTACGCAATAGCGCCTTTTTTCAGTAATTCTTTAACCATATTCAAACCTTTTTCACGTCGCCGGAATCTTATGTAAGAGGAATTCCGGCGATGTTCATTGAGACACGACCTGCAGTTTCAAATACACGGGAGTTAGTCCTGGGAAGCACCGAAACCACGAATCTCACGCCTGTGGTTCGCCTTGCACAGCAAGGCGACCGGAGGGCATTCGAACAATTGTACCGCGAGCATGTCGGGCGAGTGTACGCCGTGTGCCTCAGGATTTGCGCGGACACGGGACGGGCGGAGGAATTAACACAGGATGTTTTCGTTCGCACGTGGCAGGTTTTGCCCTCGTTCCGTGGCGAGAGCGCGTTCTCATCGTGGCTCCACCGGCTCGCCGTCAATGTGGTGCTGGTGGATTTTCGTTCTCAACGCCGACGCACTGCGCGCGTGCAGTCCACGGACGACATCGAACTCTACGATAGCCCGGAACACTCAGCCTCTCCCGGCACTTCACTCGACTTAGAAGAGGCAATCAAAAAACTGCCGCCGCAAGCGCGCACAATTTTTGTCTTACACGATATCGAAGGATACAAACACGAAGAAATTGCCGAACAACTTGAGCTTGCCGTCGGAACCAGCAAAGCCCAGCTCCACCGGGCACGGAAGCTCTTGAAGGAGGTGCTTGAATCATGAACTGCAACGACGTACAACAACTTCTCAGCGAATATCTCGACGGCAGTTTGCCGGCACAACAGCGGGAAGCTGTCAACATACACCTTGAAAGCTGTGCTTCATGCAGAGCGGAACTTCAGCAATACCAATCCTT
>DASWKY010000222.1:0-6565 GCA_036396395.1 Bacteroidota bacterium
TTTGTCATCTGGCTTTTGTGCTAACTGGAGCGCGTGCTGTCCCGCGTTAATACAACCGGATGCAAAAAAAGTCTCCGGTTATACTTTTCTCTTCCCCCGCTGTTTACTGCCCGAACCAATAACTTAGCTTGATGAGAAAAATATTGTCCGCCGGCTCACTGAACAGTTCATCTGTATCGCGGCTCAAGTTGAACTCCCGCACAAGACCCGAGTTGCTTCGCAAATGCTGCCAGACGACGTACACGGTCGAGCCGGGGAGATACTCCCACCGCAGAACCATATTCGCCTGTATCGACCGGAAATTAAAATCATCCTGCCCGAAGTTGCTCCCAAATTGAAACGGCGCCGCAGGTCCCGCGCCGTCCGGGTCTGCCGTGTATTGTCTTGTCGCTGAATTGTAGGTAAGCGTCCCTTTGTCGCGCCCATAGACGGCGAAGTCGTACGTTTTCGGCTGGAGAAACTCTTTATACTCTGAAAAATCACGCGCTTGAATGAATGGTCGCAGGGACAATTGCAGTGAAAGCTCCGGTGTAAACGCCCAATCTACCCGTGTGTTGATTGAAAAATTCGTGAGAGCTACATTGGCGAACACGTACCGCCTTCCGTAGGTTGCTGTTGCAAGCGCATCGTTGACGCCGGTAATATACTGGTCGGTATCACGTTCGAACCCAAGTTGAGGCGACACGGTAATTTGTAATGCGGGGGTCGGACGGAAGTTAAAGTTCATCGAAACATATTTGTCATACTCGCCTGAGCTGTCTTCCCGGAACGAGACCGAGAGGCTGGCGTAAATTTTTTCCCGGTTGTCGCTCTGCATCCAAAACCCCGTCCCGTACTGCCGCACGACTTTCATGAGCGGACCTCCGCGCGTCAATTTATCACTATAAAAATCCGGGTCATAGTACGCCCACGTTTCGAATTTCCAGAAATTCACGAGCGTAGAATAGAACCCTGTATTGTACGCCTCAAATATCTGGTCGCCGCCGAACGTCCAGGCGTGGTTTGTATAGCCGTAGATACCGTAGTTGCGGAAGTATTCGCCCGGCGTTCTGTCGTTATACTCATAATAGGTGGAGAATGCCCGGCGGTCTGATTGGCTCGCGAACCCCATATCGTTCATTTCCAATTCAGGCGACACCTCTTGGTAGGTCAAAGAACCGACCCAATTTCCACCACCAACTTTCATAAGCCCCACCTCGGCATTGTATCCGGTGAGGGACGTCCTGTTCGGGTCAACACCAAGATAATCTGCATCTGGCCGTTGAAAATAATGCGTATTCGAACGTTGCGTCCGCTCAAGAGCGGCTTTATCTCCACTCACGCGCGTGCCTGCAATAACTCCGTTGACCAACCAGTTTTGGTCGCTCCAGCGATGTTCGAAATCAATGCCCGCGCTCAGAGCCGACTTGTGCATTATCGGGTTAAACGCCGGGTCGTTCAGGTCGCGGTTCACGGATGTCACCATCCCGCCGATAAACGTCCGTCCTTCAAAATCCTTTTTCACCCTGCCGACGAGGTAATTCGTGAAGGGTTCCACAAATGCGCTTTGTTCGATTCCGGAGCCGTCAATGTAGCGAGCGGATTCTCGTTGTGTGATTGCATCGAGCAACCCGACCGACCAGCCGCCCGACGTTTTGCCGCTTAATTTCGCGGCACCGAGGATCGTCGTTTGGCCCGGCATATCCACATACGCCGCGCCGATTCCCCTCTGCGGCGCCCTACCGATGCGACGCGAATAGAAATAATTTCCGCCGCCGTAACTGTTATAGTTGCGAGACCTGCCGAAACTGAAAATTTCCGAACCTTCAAGGAAAAAAGGCCTGCGTTCCGAGAAGAACGTCTCGAACGCGGAGAGGTTAATAATGGCAGGGTCTGCTTCGACCTGGCCGAAATCCGGGTTAATGGTACCGGTCAGTGTAAAATCAGAACTGAGACCGTACTTAAAATCCGCTCCCGCATTTCCGAAAAAATCATTGGCGTTGTAGAACGGGTCTCCCGGTGAACGGTTGGGGATGCGTGTCAAACGCGACGCAACGTACGGCAAGACCTCAAATCGTGCAGGAGAAGTTAGCCCCCTGATGCCTGTCAGCGTCCCGAACCTACTTACGAAGGTGCTGTTATCCCCGGGCACGGGGCTCCAGTGAGAATCTTCTCCGGTGCGCGCAATGCTCCGTTGAAAATTAATCCCCCACGTTAATTGATCGGACGCATCGCTGAACCTCAATTGAGACAACGGGATGCGAAACTCAGCCGTCCAGCCCTCGGCGTCTCGTCTGGCGGACGCCTCCCAAACGGCGTCCCATGTCGGGTCTTCACTGGTATCATTGTAGAGCAGAATGTCCCTTTTCACTCCCGCGGGATTCATGCCGAATGAAAACGCCGTTCGTCTGTCGAAATAGCTGTCGATGACGACGGAGAACCAATCGCTCAACACAGTGCCGTCGCGGCGGAACAACTCGCCAACGACCGAATCCGGCGATGCGTCGTACATCCGCGCGGCGACATAGACCGCATCGTCGTCGTAAAGAACCCACGCTTCGGTCTGTTGCGTTGCCGGAGCGCCTTGGTTCGGGCGTCTCTGGATAAACCCGTCCGCTCTCTGTGCCGTTCTCCACACCGGCTCATCAATGATGCCGTCAATCCTCACAATGGAAGTCCCGTTCAACCGGTCCGCCTGGAGTACTCTGAGTGCCGGTGAATTGGCAACAGCGCCACTTGATGCTTGAGCGAAAAGTAGAGAGGGAAAGAAAAAGATAACAAGCATAGGAAACAATCGACTCATAGCAACTCCTTCCGTTTCTTGAGAGCAGAGAGAATTGAGTAATGTTGTGGCGGGATATATTTAAGACCGATGAAATATAAAAAGGTTGCGGTTTTTTAATTTTTTTTGAGATATTTTGTTTTTCAGACACTTGCTTATGGATACTAAAATAGACAAAGTCATCTTGATCACTGGGGCGACCGACGGCATCGGCAAGGAGGCGGCGCTCCAACTTGCCGCATGGGGAGCAACAATCCTTGTGCATGGCAGAAATTTTGAACGTGCGGGGTCTGTTGCCGAGGAAATACGAAAAACGACGGGGAGTACGAAAATTGAGCCGGTGGTCGGGGACTTTGCATCACTTCGTCAAGTAAGGGCGATGGCTGACGATGTACTGAAGCGGTACGGCAGACTTGATGTGCTCATTAATAACGCCGGCGTGTATATGAAACGACGCGAGCTTACCGAGGACGGCTTCGAGACGACGTTTCAGGTAAACCATCTCGCACATTTCTTGCTGACGCATTTACTGCTTGACTTGCTCAAGAAAAGCGCGCCCTCGCGCATCATCAACGTCAGTTCGATGGCTCACTCAAACGCTAAACCGGATTGGGAAAATTTACAGGGCGAGAAAAAATTCGGCGGCTACGGCGCCTATTCGCTCTCGAAGCTCGCCAACATACTTTTCACGTACGAACTCGCTGAGCGCCTGAACGGAAGGGGCATCACGGTCAATTGTCTTCACCCCGGCGTGATTTCAACAAAACTGTTGCATACAGGCTTTGGAGGATTTGGCGGTTCGAGCGTCAAAAAAGGCGCGGAGACAATCGTCTATCTTGCCCGCTCGCCGGAAGGCGGCAAGGCAACGGGCAAATATTTTGTCTGGAGTAAAGCGGTGGATTCCGCTTCGGTCACGTACGACCGAAACCTGTGGAAAGAATTCTGGAGCCTGAGCGAAAAGCAGGCGGGAATAATATCACAAAAAGAATGACTATCGAAGGTAAAAACCTTCCTCACTTGGTCATGCACCATTCCTTGTTCGACATTCGATATTGCTTCACCTCATTAATACAAGAACATCGGCTTGCCGAGGAGATGCGCGACCTTCGGGCGGTACTGGTGTATATCGTATAACTCGTCCACGTCGAGCCGTTTGACGCCCTGCGTAATTGTTTCAATCGGCACCGTAGTGTATTTGCCCTCCCGCAGTGCCACCATTTTACCATACTCTTTTTTGAGCGCAAGGTCGGTCGCCAAACTGGCATAACTGATGGCGGCCATGCGGTCGAGCGCGTCCGGTTCGCCACTGCGCATAAGGTACGCAACGCGCTGGTACACGGTATGCACGCCGAGTAATTTGCGCAGAGCTTGCTCCGTCACCTCGCCGATACCGCCTAATTTTTTATGGCCGTAGGCATCCTCTTCGCCGTATTCCACCACCTGCCCGCCAAGCAGATGCGCCCCTTCAGAGATCGTCATGATGGCGTAATTGCTCGGGTTACGTGAACGGTCCTCATCCAGAAACCGCGCGAGTTTCTCCACGTCGAACGGCACTTCGGAGACAATGGCTCGGTCTACGCCCCCAAGGTAAGCGGAGATGAGCGAGGTCTCGCCGGAGTTGCGCCCAAACAGTTCCACAACGGCAATGCGCTCATGTGAGCCGGCTACCGTCCTCAACGCCGTAATAAAATCCACACTGCGTGTCACTGCGGTCGAAAAGCCGATGCAATAATCCGTGCCGTACACGTCATTGTCCATCGTTTTGGGGATGGCGATGACGGGAAACCCTTCCTTATGCATTCGCACGGCATAGCTTTGCGTATCGTCGCCGCCGATAGTAATCAGGACATCGAGTTTGAGTTTTTCGAGCACGTTCAGGACGTGCGGGGTAAAATCTATTTTGTCATCCTTGCCAAGCTTATCATGTTCCGCAGTGCGCAGGAAGGCGGGGATTTCAGTTTGTTTGACGCGTCCCGGATTAGTACGCGAGGTGTGAAGAAACGTTCCGCCCGACCTATCAATGGTACGGGTGTTGAGTTTATCCAAACGAAGATACAATTCGGCGGCGTTCTTATCGTCCGCTAAGTTGTAATGAAGCAATCCGCTCCACCCTCTGCGTATGCCGATTACTTCCGCGCCGGCATCCGCGGCGCGATAAACGACGGCTTTGATACAAGGGTTCAAGCCCGGCACATCTCCGCCACCGGTAAGTATTCCGATTTTCACAGAACCATCCTGCCTTCTCAAAGAATGATTTCACAACGTTAACTCTACGGTGAATCATACAACAAAAAACGTACCAATCAGCGTTCCACCATCTATGCATATGTTGCTGCACTTCATCAAAATTTGCAGACTATTTTTTATCATTATTGAAAACTTTTACCAGTTTCTGAGAAAACCATGTGAATATTCTTATCTCGTCAAAATAAAAATCTGGGTAGCGTAGTATGACCCATCCGTGCTTTTCGCAATACCGATACCCGTAAAGTCGTAGTCCCCGACAATGTTCTCAAGATGTCCGGGACTTTGGATCCAGCCCTCGACGAATTTCCGCGCCGGGTCGTCATATCCCCAGTTCACTGCTATATTCTCAGAGCTGTTTCTAACTTGCATGCGTGTCGCTATCTGCTTTACACGGTTATCAAACCCTGCATGTGAAAATTGCAGACGGTTTGAAGCCATCCGCTCACTGTGCTTGAGAGCGCGTTCGCTGATAATGTTGTTCCAGATGAGGGGCTTGAGTCCACGCGACTGTCGATAATTATTGACCAGCTCGTACGTTCTCCGCTCCATTTCCCGGAGTTCATCCGTGCGCGAGGAAGACTGCTGAAGCGCTGGTGAACAACTCAGCGCGAGAACGGTGATTGTTAGAATAAACCCGCGTGCACGTACTGTCTTTTGTCGTGCTTCCAATTCGCACTCCACGATCCGTACCCCAAAATCGAATTACTCTTCCCAGTGGAATTTGGCGCGTTTCTTCGGTTGGTTTCCTACCTCGTCGCCTGTCGCCGCATCGTACAGCTTGCCGTTCTTCATGACGTACTGGATTGATTCGCTGTTACGGATATTCTCCAGCGGGTTTCGCTCCATCACGATTAAATCGGCAAGCTTACCCGGCTCCAGCGAACCGAGGTCTTTATCCAGCCCGAGATATTCCGCCCCGGAGCGCGTGGCGCACCTGATGGCTTCAAGGTTCGTCATGCCGCCCTGCTGAAGCATCCACATTTCCCAGTGAGCGCCGAGTCCCTGCAACTGCCCGTGTGCGCCAAGCTGAACTTTACCGCCCGCGTCGAGCACTTTCTTGACTGCCTTAGACGCTTCGAAATAATAATAATCGTCTTCGTTCGCCATCTCACGACGGCGGGAACGGGAATCAATAACCTCGCGCGGAATGTAGCGGAGTAATCGTTCGTTTTCCCATACGTTGGTCGTTTGGTACCAGTAGTTCTCGCCAAAAATCCCGCCGTAGTTTACGATAAGCGTGGGCGTGAGCCCGGTCTTGGATTTGGACACAAGTTGTACGACGTCGTTGTAGAGCGGGGCGATGGGAATGGTGTGTTCGATGCCCGTATGCCCGTCCAACACCATCGAGAGATTCCAGAAGAATGTCGAACCGCCCTCCGGCACTACCATCATCTCGAGCGCACGCGCCGCTTCAATAATTTGCTGGCGCTGGTCACGCCGCGGCTGGTTGTAACTCTTAACGCTGAACGCTCCCACCGCCTTCAACCTGCGCAGGTGCGACATGGCATCGTCAAAGTTGTTCACAATAGCCTTGAACGACCCTTCCGCGCCGTAGAG
>DASWKY010000223.1:0-4601 GCA_036396395.1 Bacteroidota bacterium
TAGATACCGACTTCAAACGAGACGCGCGTGCGAAGAGAAGGCTTTTGGAAAATCAACGCCGCCGTTTTTCCTTCCATCGGGCGACGGCGGGTATCCGTGCGCAGAGTGTCCGCGAGGACGAATAACTCGTCAAGCTCGTTCGGCGCAAGGTCCAGTATGGAGAGAAAATCTTTTTTCATTGTCCCGATGCTTCCGTTGTCCTACGGCTGGTTTGACTCTGCGTCGTTATCTTGGTCGTGGATCATCTGCGTGCCGATACCCTCGTCCGTGAAAATTTCCAGCAACAGCGAATGTTTCACCCTGCCGTCCACAATGTGCACCTTCTCGACTCCGGCGCTCAGCGTCTCGAATGCGGAGGAGACTTTCGGAATCATGCCGCCGAAGATCGCTCCCTGTTTCATAAACGTATCCGCTTCGGTTTGCGTCAGCGTGGAGACTAATTTGTCGTTGACGAGAATTCCCTCCACATCGCTCAGATACACAAGCTTTTCGGCTTTGAGAGCGGTTGCTACGGCTCCAGCCGCAAGGTCGGCGTTGACGTTATAGATTTCCCCGGCGTCCCCAACACCGACGGGGGCGATGACGGGCATCATGCCGTTGCCGAGAAGCAAATTGATAAATGGCACATTGACAGAGACAATCGTGCCGACCAGCCCGAGGTCGGTGCCGTTCGTCATTTGCTTGCGTGCACGGAGAAGGGTATTATCCACGCCGCACAACCCGACGGCATTTCCGCCGTTGGTATTGATCAGGTTGACGATTTCCTTGTTCACCATCCCGGCGAGCACCATCAGCACCACGTCTATGGATTTAGCGTCGGTGTAGCGCTGGCCGTTGACGAATTTCGTCTCGAGTCCGAGCGCGGTAGATATTTCCGTAATCTCTTTTCCGCCGCCATGGACGATAACGATGTTGATGCCGATTTTTCGTAACAGGGTCACGTCTTTCGCGAACGTCTGCTTGAGTTGCTCGTCCGTCATCGCCGCGCCGCCGTACTTGATCACAAACGTTTTGCCCTCGTACCGCTGGATGTACGGCAGAGCCTTGATGAGGACTTCTTCCTTTGTCGCGTAATCGGCTTGTGGTTTTCGCGTTTTCATTCCTATGACCGGTAGCTCGCGTTGATGTGGATATACTCTTTCGTCAGGTCGCAGGTCCAGAACCGCGCAGACTGTTGGCCCTGGTTCAAATGAATAGTGACGACAATATTTTCCTGCGCGAGGATCTGTTTCGCTTTCTCCTCGTCAAGCACGATTTCGTAATTGCGTTTGAGCACGGGCAGGTCGTTGAACGAAACCTCTACGTTATCCGGGTTAAACTCAATACCCGAGTAGCCGACTGCGGCGAGAATTCGTCCCCAGTTCGCGTCCGCTCCGTGGATGGCGGTCTTGACGAGGTTGGAGTTGGCGACCGCGCTCGCCGCCTGCGCCGCTTCCTCTTCTGTCGTTGCGCCCTTGACGACAATTTCGATGAGCTTCGTAGCCCCCTCGCCGTCGCGCGCGATCATTTTTGCCAGTTTGATCATCACATACTCGAGCGCGGCGGAAAATAGTTTGTATTCTTCCGAATCCTCGCCGAACCGCGCGTTCTTCGCGTAACCGTTCGCCATAATGAGCGCCATGTCGTTCGTGCTCATATCGCCGTCAACCGTGATACGGTTGAACGAGCGGTTGTTGGCGGAGGTGAGCGCTTTCTGCAAGAGCGGCTGGTCGATGACGGCGTCCGTTGTGATGAACGCAAGCATTGTCGCCATATTGGGAGCAATCATGCCGGAGCCTTTCGCCATTCCGCCGACCGTGACGACGGCATTGCCGAGCGTGAACTTTACCGCGACTTGCTTGGCGTACGTATCGGTGGTCATAATGGCTTCGGAAGCGTCGTTGTTGCCTGTCCTGCTGAGTTGTCCGGCAAGCTCCCGAATGCCGGCGGTGATTTTTTCTATCGGCATGTACTGGCCGATGACGCCGGTGGAGGAGACCATAACATGCTCCTGCGGAATCTTCAATTCCTGTGCGGTCGTTTTGACCATCGCCCATGCGTCGTTCAGCCCCCGTTCGCCCGTGCAAGCATTGGCATTCCCGCTATTGACGACGACGGCAGAGCACTGCGCCGACCGCTTCAACTGCGATTTGCAGACAAGAATCGGAGCGGCTTGCGTTTTATTCAGCGTGAAGACGCCTGCGACCGCCGCGGGAGTTTCAGAATAAATAATGCCGAGGTCTTTCTTGGTTTTGCGGATACCGCAGTATAATCCCCCGGCAACGAAGCCCTGAGCGGCGGTTACGCCACCTTCTATTTCGTTGAGCGGAATGTCGGTTTTCATAGCAATCCTTCTGTTTCGTCGAACCCGAACATCAGGTTCATATTTTGCACCGCCTGGCCCGCCGCGCCCTTCACGAGGTTGTCGAGGGCGGAGAAGACAATGAGCTGGTTGTTTTCGGCATAGACACGGAAGCCGATGTCGATGTAATTTGTGTGGTTGACGTTTTTAATTTCCGGAATAGCCGTCGAGGAAAACCGGACGAACGGCTCCTTCGCATAGTATGTGTTGTAGGCGGCGAGGACGTCCTGCTCGTTCACCGTACGCTTTAGCGTGGCATAGATGCTGGTGTAGATACCGCGCGTGATGGGGAGCAGGTGCGGCACGAACGTCACAGAAACGGATTGCTCGGTTGCATCGGAAAGTGTTTGATTAATCTCCGGGATATGCTGGTGCACGCCGACTTTGTATGCTTTCACCGACTCATTAATTTCGGTAAACGATAAATCTGTGGACGCGCTGCGTCCCGCGCCGGATACTCCAGACAACGAATTAACCGCTATTCCTTTCGGCTCGATCAATCCTTCTTTGAGTATTGGAATAAGCGGCAGTATCGCGCCGGTGGGATAACAGCCGGGGTTTGCAACAAGCTTCGCGGACGTGATTTGTTCCCGGTTCAATTCCGGCAAGCCGTACACAGCTTGCGAAAGCAAGCTCGCGGCTTTGTGTTCGTGTTTGTAGAATTGCTGGTAGACCGTAGCATCGCGTAAACGGAAATCGCCTCCGAAATCAATGATACGTTTTCCGCGCGAAAGTAATTCCGGCACAATGTTCATCGCTTCGCCGGATGGCAAAGCGATAAAGACGGCGTCGCTGGTGCAGGCGGCGTCGAGCGTGTACGGTTCGTAGGAGGCGTCGACTCTCTGTGCGAACGCAGGGTACACGTCGGCTACGCGCTTTCCGGCGGAGCTGTTGGCAAACAGCTTTTCGACCCGCGCGTGAGTATGGCGAAGTAAGATCTTGAGCAACTCCGCGCCGGAATATCCCGACGCGCCGACAATGGAAACCTTTAGCGATTGTGGCAAGATGTCCCCAAATTTATAATGAATAAATATTCATATTATTGTATAAATATGCAAGCGAAAAATATGGCTTATTCAAGAAAGTGCCTACAGGTGAGTTTCCGGTTGGATAGCTGGCAAGCATTTTGTATATTGATACGGTTTCTTAGAAAGGACATCATGGGTTTTACATGCGGTATTGTCGGGCTTCCAAACGTTGGCAAATCGACGCTCTTTAACGCCATAACGGCGGCGGGGGCGGAGGCGGCGAACTATCCCTTCTGCACCATCGACCCGAACATCGGGGTCGTTGCCGTACCGGATAAACGCATGACCCGGCTGATTGAGATCTACAAGCCCGCAAAGGTCACACCGACCTCGCTGGAATTTCTGGACATCGCCGGGTTGGTCAAAGGGGCGAGCAAAGGCGAAGGGCTGGGGAATCAATTTCTCTCGCACATCCGGAATGCGGACGCCATCGCGCATATCGTCCGCTGTTTTGACGACGAGAACGTGGTGCACGTGGACGGGAGCGTCGACCCCAAGCGGGATATCGAAATCATCGAGACGGAATTAATCCTGAAGGACCTCGAAACAGTAGAGAAGAAATTCTCCGACGCAGAGAAACGTTCCAGGGGCGGCGATAAGGATACGAAAGTCGAAGCGGATTTTTACGCGCGCGTGCGCGACCATTTAACGGGCGGGCGGCTTGCGCGCTATTGCAGTGTCTCCGGCGAAAAAGAACAGACGTGGTTCCGCGACGCACATTTGTTGACTGCTAAACCGGTGATGTATGTCTGCAACGTGCATGAGAAAGAAGTCGGGAAGGACAATGCGTACACCACGCAGGTGCGCGAGATCGCCGCGAAAGAAGGCGCAAAGGTCGTGGTGATCAGCGCGGCGGTGGAGGCGGAAGTCGCCGAACTACCGGAGAACGAGCGGCATCCGTTTTTGGAAGGACTCGGCTTGCACGAATCGGGTTTGGAGCAAGTCATCCACGAAGGCTACGCGCTCCTGCATCTCATTACCTTCTTCACGTGTGGACCGAAAGAGGTGCACGCGTGGACGGTGGAGAAAGGTTCCACCGCCCCGCACGCGGCGGGACAGATTCACAGCGATTTTGAAAAAGGTTTCATCCGCGCGGAAGTGATGAAGTACGCCGACCTCGACCGCCTCGGCTCAGAAGCCTCCATCAAAGAACAAGGCTTACTCTATGTGCAGGGGAAGGAATATCTTGTAGAAGACGGCGACGTGATGTTTTTCAGGTTTAATGTGTAACG
>DASWKY010000224.1:0-5806 GCA_036396395.1 Bacteroidota bacterium
CGGCGGAAGTGGCGCGCTTGAAGGACGCAACGCCCGTCCTCCGGCTCATCGAACTCGTGCGCGCGGACGGGTTCGCCTTGCATCTCAACCCGTTGCAGGAATTTCTCCAGCCCGAAGGCAGTACGGATTTTCGCGGCGTCCTGAACGGCATTGCCATGCTCGTGAAACGTCTGCCGGTTCCGGTGATTGTGAAAGAAATTGGCGCGGGAATTTCTGCCCATGTTGCAAAAAGATTAATCGAGGTTGGCGTCTCTATTATAGACGTCGCCGGATCAGGCGGAACAAGCTGGGCGGGCGTGGAAATCCTCCGCCGCAACGGAGCGTCACACGGCAAAAAGAAAACCGTCAGAAGTTTCGCCGACGCGTTCTGGGACTGGGGTATCCCGACGGTCGATGCGCTCCGGCAAGTTGCGGGCTTGAGACAACAAACGCCATCGCTCACCGTCATTGCATCGGGCGGGCTACACAACGGACTCGACCTCGCAAAGTCTCTTGCCTTCGGCGCAAACCTCGGCGGCTCCGCGCGGTCGTTTTTGAAAGCCCTCGAAGCCGGCGGCACAAAAGGGCTTGCTCAGGAAATCACGCGCTGGGAAATGGAGTTAAAAGGCGCGATGTTTCTCACCGGCTCGCGCTCTGTCGCCGAGTTGCAAAATCAACAGCTTGTATTAAAGACACCATAGCGCCTCCACGAAGTTCACGAAGGACACTAAGAAACAATAAAATATTTTTACTTTGTGTCCTTCGTGCATAATGTATGAGAGACTTCTGAGAAAAAAAAAGGGGTCATTCCGAGGAGCAAAGCGACGAGGAATCGTTCGACTGAGCTCACGACGAAGTCTCGTTTTTCGTACAAATTCAAGGGAGAGATCCCTCGTTCGCCGCGGCGAACTCGGGATGACATTATTCTGAGAATTTTTCAGAACTCTCTATCATTGAATATTTCACACCTATGCCCTTTGAACGACGCTACATACAATACAAACATCTGGTTGATGCATACCTGCAACGGTTTGTGAAGGATGCCCAGCCCCCGTCGCTCTACCAGCCTGTTCGGTACATCTTAAGCGGGGGCGGCAAGCGCGTGCGTTCGGTGCTCGTCCTGCTGGCGTGCGAGGCATGCGGCGGCTCGAAGCGCGACGCGCTCCACGCCGGCGCGGCAATGGAACTCCTGCATAATTTTACGCTCGTCCACGACGATATTATGGACCACGCCACTGCGCGCCGCGGCAGAACAACCATCCATAAAAAATGGGACGAGAATACCGCTATTCTTGTCGGCGATGAATTGCTGGCGCTCGCCTACCGCGCGCTATTGAAAACACAGTCTCCGCGCATCCACGATGTTTCGCGCGTCTTCACCGAGGGCGTAGTCGAAGTTTGCGAGGGGCAGGCGTACGATAAAGAATTTGAGACAAAACCGAACGTCCGGGTGGACGACTATTTGCTCATGATCCAGAAAAAAACGGGCAAGCTTGTTTCCGTTTCTGCCGAGTTAGGAGCGCTCATCGGCAAAGGGACGAAACAGCAAGTCGCCGCCCTACGCAGGTTCGGCGAGCATGTCGGGCGGGCATTCCAAATTCAAGACGATTTGCTCGATATTACCGCGGACGAAAAGGAATTCGGCAAAACCATCGGCAGTGATGTGCAGGGGGGTAAGCGGACGTTCCTGTATCTTGAAGCACTGCGCAATGCCCGCGGCAGCGACAAGCGGTTGTTGCTCTCGTTTGCGCGCAACGGAGGAGTCCCCCGGAAAAACATTAAAGACTTCCAGCGCATCTACCTCGAAACGGGAGCGATTGACGCCGCCCGGACGCGTATCGCGCACGACCTCGCCGAGGCGAAACACGAATTGCGCCATCTCCGCCGGTCGCCCGCGCGCGATATGCTCCACTGGTTCACCTATATGCTCTTGCACCGCACACATTAACCGTGGAGCTATGACCGAACGCACCGTCACCATTAAAAATAAAGCTGGATTGCACACGCGGCCCGCGGCTTCACTCGTGAAGACTGCGGCGAAATTCAAATCGGATTTTTTCATCGACAAAGACGGGTTCGAAATCAACGGCAAAAGCATCATCGGCGTCATGACGCTCGCCGCCGAGCAAGGCTCGACACTGCAACTCCGTTTTTCCGGTCCCGACGAAGAAGAAGCGGCGAAAGCGGTCGTGGAATTGTTCGAGCAAGGCTTCGGCGAACCGCAACAATAAACTGATTCCTGACAACTGACTACTGCTTTTATTGTGGAAACCGTCAACACACAACAAGAACTGATTCTGAAAGGCATCGCGGCGTCGCCGGGCATCGCCATGGGACCCGTGTTCCTGTTCGAGAAAGACGCCCCGGCAATCGAGGAGCGCGTTATCGCGCGCGAAGATATCGAGCGGGAGACCGCGCGCCTCAATCAAGCGCTCGCACGCTCGCAAAAAGAATTGCGCAAGATCCTCGAGTACGCCGAGAAAAAATTAGGCGAGCACCAGGCGAAGATTTTCGAGGCGCAGGTGCTGATTTTAGAAGACTCGTTCCTCTTCGATACGATACTCAAGCGCGTGCGGACGGAGTGCAAAAACGTCGAGTACGTCGTATACAATGAAATCGAAAAATACCGGCAGATGATGCTTGCCGCGCACGATGAGTACACACGCGAACGCGCGCACGACGTTGACGACGTGCGAGGCCGCATCCTCCGGAACCTGCAAGAGCAAAAGCTGTTCTCCCGCCTTGAAGGTTCCGCCGTCGTCGTATCGTACAACCTCACCGCGGCGGATACGATGATCCTGAGCCGCAACGAAGTCCTCGCCTATGCGACCGACGCCGGCGGCGTGACCTCGCACACGGCACTGCTGGCGCGCGCGCTGAAAATCCCCGCCGTGCTCGGCTTGCGCGATATTACCTCCGCTGTGAAAAACGGCGACGCGGTCATCGTCGACGGCTACAGCGGCGTAGTCATCCTCCGCCCTTCTGAACAAACAATTAAAGATTACGTTCTGCGCCGGTCGCATTTTGAAGAATTCGAACAACGGCTGTCCGGTTTGCGCGACCTGCCGGCGGAAACAACAGACGGGCGGCGGGTCGAGCTTTCCGCCAACGTCGAATTTATTCAGGAATTGGATTTCATCCGCATGCAGGGCGCGGACGGTATCGGGCTGTACCGCTCAGAAATCCTGCTCATCGGCAAAGAAGTGTTCCCCTCCGAAGACGAGCAATTGTACGAGTACCAACAACTTGCCGATGCGATGTTCCCTAAGCGCGTCATTATCCGCACGTTCGATATCGGCGGCGACAAGATGATGGCGCAAAAAGTAAAGGAACGCAATCCGTTTTTGGGCTGGCGGGGGATACGCGTGCTGTTGGAGAAACGCGAGTTGTTCCTCGAACAACTGCGCGCCATCCTGCGCGCGAGCACGCGGCGCAACATTGCTGTGATGTTCCCGATGGTCTCGAATATTAAAGAGGTGCGCGCGGCGAAAGAATTACTCGAGCAAGCGAAAGCGCAGTTACGCACGGAAAAAATTCCATTCGACGACAAGATGACCGTCGGCGTGATGATTGAAGTCCCAGCCGCCGCGGTCGTGATAGACGACCTTGCGCAAGAAGTGGATTTCGTCAGCATCGGCACGAACGATTTGATCCAGTACCTGCTTGCGGTCGACCGCGGGAACGAGTTCGTGTCGTCGTTATACCAGGAATTCCACCCCGCCGTTGTCCGGTTCATCCGACGCATTATCGAGCGCGCGAAGAACCACGATATTTGGGTCGGGATGTGCGGCGAAATGGCGGGCGACCCGATGGCGACTATTCTGCTGTTGGGGCTTGGCCTGGATGAATTCAGCGTCGTTGGCACCGTGTTACCCGAAGTCAAAAAAATTATCCGCTCGGTAAGCTATGAAGAAGCACAGCGAGTCGCTCTGCGTGTATTGGAACTCGAAACGGAAGACGAAATCAAAGCGTATCTCGGGTCGATCATGAAAGAAAAATTCCCGGATATGTTGATGGAATAGCAAAACCTTCCGAAGGGTTCAAACCTTCGGAAGGTTAATAAAACCCATGACCCTTTCCGACATCAAACGCCTCGACCCGACGGGTATGTATAGCTGGATACGGGATTTCCCGGACCAGATAGAAGATGCGGTGCGCATCGGCACATCCGCCAAGTTCACGCTGAACGTGCGGGGTATTCGCAATATCGTGGTCACGGGGCTGGGCGGCTCTGCGATTGGCGGCGACCTCCTGCGCTCGTACGCCTCGCAGGAATTACAGATTCCGCTCGTCGTTAACCGGCACTATTTTCTACCGAAGTTTGTTGACAGAGAGAGCCTCGTGGTCGTCTCGAGCTACTCCGGCAATACCGAGGAGACCATCGCCGCGCACACCGATGCTGTCAAACGCAAGGCGCGCGTCCTGTGCATCACGACGAACGGCGAAACGGCGAAGATCGCCAGGCGGCACAAACATCCGGTTATTGAAATCAAAAAAGGCTACCAGCCCCGCGCGGCGTTGGGTTATTCGTTTTTTCCGATGCTCGTCGCGTTCACACGGCTCGGACTCATAAAGCACAAAACAAAAGAAATCAACGAGACGGTGAAACTGTTACGCGCGAAGGCTTCCGTGTTTAGCGACCCAAGCCGCGCAGAGAACGCGCCGTTGAAGCTCGCTCAGCACTTGCACGGTACAATACCGATTGTCTATGCGCCGAACGACCGCCTCGATTCCGTCGCCGTGCGCTGGCGCGGGCAGATCGCCGAAAATGCGAAACAGCTCGCGTACGGCAACGTGCTCCCGGAAATGAACCACAACGAACTGGTCGGGTGGAAACAGAATCCGGATTTACTGAAGCGCATGCATGTGGTGTTTCTGCGGGATAAAGGCACGCACAAGCGTGTCGCACTGCGCGAAGGCATCACGAAGAATATCGTGTCGCAGTATGCCGGCGGGGTGTCGGACGTATGGAGCGAAGGGACATCACCGCTCGCGCGTATGTTCTCGTTGATATATTTCGGCGATTGGACGAGCTACTACCTTGCTCTCTTAAACAACGAAGACCCTACGCCCGTCAAGACGATAGACTTTTTGAAGAACGAGTTGGGAAAAGTATAGGAAGCTATGTCACCCTGTGCAAAGTCTTCCGAAGGGATGCCTACGGCAGAAGGGTGAGTGGATGCAGAATTAATTCTGAAGATGGCATCAGTATGACGATAACCCCAACAACACAACGTGTCACCCTGAGCGGAGTCGAAGGGTGAGCGGAGTCTCCCGAAGGGATGCCTTCGGCAGAAGGGTGAGTTCAATGTACTTGGTATCCAGATGAAACCCGGGTGGGTATATATTCTTGAATGTTCCGATGGTTCGTACTATACCGGTAGCCCAAGCCAACTGGAAACAAGACTTTCGCAACACCACATCGGGACATATGATGGTTATACAGCGTCGCGCCGGCCTCTTAAACTTCGTTGGTCGGATTATTTTCCGGACATGTATCAAGCAATTTCAGCAGAACGACAAATCAAGGGTTGGACACGAAAGAAAAAAGAAGCTTTGATGCGCGGCGATTTCGACCTGCTCCATTGGTTAGCTGAATGCAAAAATCTCACTCACTCAAAGAATGTAAAAGAAATAACACGATGATAATTCTCATACAAAAAAATACTATGTGGCGGGCTGGACAGAGTCTCCCGTGGGATGATTATGGCAGAAGCCTGGGTTGTCCAGTCTCACCCTTCGACTCCGCTCAGGGTGACTCAGTTTTTGGCTCTGCTCAGGGTGACTCAGTTTTTGGCTCTGCTCAGGGTGACTCAGTTTTTGGCTC
>DASWKY010000225.1:0-3689 GCA_036396395.1 Bacteroidota bacterium
AGTGTCGTTACGCTGACAAAAGAAAGCGGAACGCTTGACCTGATGGAAATTCTTGAAAAAGAATTCGGCAAGAAAGTTACAACGAGGAACTGGAATACGATTCTGAAGGTTCTGAAAAAATAAAGACTATACTCTTAACGACCATGACCCAGCAACGCTACAAGCTCAACACTCCGGCGGTTGTAGAGGAAACATTCGATACTGAAACGGTGATCGTCAACCTCGTCAGCGGATTTTATTACAGCGCCACGAAATCCGGCGTGATGATGTGGAATTTACTCGTCAACGGATATACGGCGACTGAGATTGCCTCACAGCTTCATAAGCATTTCACGGGCACTGAGAAGCAATTCACCACAGCCGTAGAGGAGTTCCGCACAAAACTCCTTGCCGAGCAACTTATTGTCGCGGTAAACGGAGACCACACGGCACCGCTCATGCCTCCATCAACAATTCAAACGCCAGCGCCCTTCGAGAATCCCGTACTCGAAAAATATACGGACATGCAGGATCTGCTTTTGCTCGACCCCATCCACGAAGTCGACGACAGCGGCTGGCCCAACAAAAAACCGGAACAGAACAACGAGCCGAAGAAACCGTGATGGATGATTCGCTCGCGAACCGCGTGAAATCCCCCACGCCCCCCAACCTCGTCTCCCTGCCCGATTCTTTTGACGCTATTAGCCGGTCGCTCAAAGAGGCACAATCAAACGCCGGTGAAATCATTGACCGCTATTACACGATAGCAGGAAAAACGATTCGTCTGCGGTTTGCCGGACCCGCACTGATCCCTTACGTTACTCGCGCGTTAGAACACTCCAGCGTCGAACCTGTAGCCCAGCCCGACCTGACTATCAATGTGTGGGATAGCGCTTCGACAAGAAGCAAGATTCCCGACATCGCGTGGTTCAAATCGTACAGGCAAGGGACGGGCGTTATCTTGTCCGTTCGGGAAGGAAGCCATTGCATGGCATACCAGAGCAACACCGGCGTGCTGAGCTTTTTGGACATTGCTGAAACGACCGGATACTACTGGGTTGCCGATGCGAAAAGACTTCCCTATTATGAAGTCGCCCGGCCGATGTCGTTGCTCCTTCACTGGTGGTTTCACCACGAGGGATACCAAATGCTTCATGCCGCGGCAATCGGGTTAGATGGAAAGGGAATTGTCCTCGCGGGAAAAGGCGGGTCGGGAAAATCGTCTACGTCGCTCCACTGGCTTGAAGCCGGGTTGGGATATGCGGGCGATGATTATTGTTTGATTGATATCCGATCCCAGCCTACTATTTATAGTATCTATAACTCAGCAATGTTATTCCCGAAGGATATACCGGTATTCCCGTCATTAACGCCGTTCGTTGCAGATGCGATGAACCCAACTGATGAGAAACGTTTGCTCTTTATCCATGAGAGAAACCGAGTATGTTCGTCGTTCCGTTTCAATGCGCTTTTTTTACCGCGCGTAACAGAACAGGAAAAAGCCAAGCTCTTTGTTGTTAGCCCATCGGAGGCAATGAAAGCATTAGCTCCTAGCACACTTCTGCAATTGCCGGGTGCTCGAGCAAACGCTTTTCACGCTATGTCGACATTGGTGAGGAAGGTGCCAAGCTACCGCCTGGAATTAGGAACCGACCGCCAGCATGGCATTCAACTCATACGCGAGTTTCTCGAATCCCTTTCATGAACATTGATGAATGCCCTTCATCCTCATATCAGCGTTATCATGGCTGTTCGAAACGGAGAACGATTTCTTCGGGAGGCGATCGAGACCGTTTTACAGCAAACACTGCCCGCATCGGAAATCATCGTTATTGACGGCAACTCCACCGACGGAACCAAAGAGATAGCACAGTCATTTTCGAATATTACTTACGTTCTGCAAACGGGTAAAGGAATTCCGAACGCTTACAATCAGGGTATCAAAAGAGCGACGGGCGAGTTTATCGCGTTTCTCTCGCATGATGATAGATGGGTTCCTCATAAATTAGAAACCCAGATACGGCGGATGGAACAAGAGCCGGAAATACTCTATACTATTTGTAAAGCAAGCTTTTTCCTTGACGATGCAAAAAACATTCCCCCGATGTTCAAGCAGAATCTTCTCGAAGGCGGACATATTGCGCCCATCATGGAAACTCTTGTTGCGAGGAAAACAGTTTTTGACATTATAGGAATGTTCGATGAAGCGTTCACTATCTCTGAGGATGTCGATTGGTTTGCACGATGTCAGGATGCCCATATCCCGATGGCGGTCATTCCGGAAGTGCTCTTGTTCAAGCGCATTCACGCCGACAACAGTTCGATGAACGCTCCTGATTCTCACGATTTGTTGAATGCCCTTCATAAATCAGTCGAGCGAAAGCATCGTAAACAGGGAGATACATAATGCCCTCCATCTCCGTCATCATCCCGGTCTATAACGGCGAGCGGTATCTTGCCGAAGCTATCGAAAGCGTCCTAACGCAAACCCGCCGCCCGGAGGAAATCTTGGTGATTGATGATGGCTCGACGGATGGCACGCGCAAGGTCGCTGAGCAGTTTGGGGAAAATATCCGCTACATCGCACAGACTCATCAATCCGCTCCCGCCGCACGCAATCTCGGTATCCGGCACGCAAGCGGCGACCTGCTCTCGTTCCTCGATGCGGACGACCTGTGGCTGGAAGAGAAACTTGCGCGACAACTTGACGCGTTTCAAAACAATCCGTCGCTGGAAGCAAGCTTTTGCCACTTGCAGAATTTTATCAGTCCGGATTTATCGCCGGAACAAGCGGCGCAGTTTTATTGTCCGCCCGACCCGATGCCCGGCTATACATTACAAACACTGTTGGTAAAACGAACATTGTTCTCGAAAATTGGACTTCTTGATACCTCTCTCGAAATGGGAGACACCGTCGAATGGTGCCAACGTGTTTTGAATTCAACCGAGAATGTCAGCCTGCTTGACTACATAGGAGTGCGGCGTCGGATTCACGGCGCGAACCTGACACACCAACGCCGCACAGACGCCAACAAACATTATCTCCGTCTCCTTAAACGCACGCTCGACCGCAAACGCGCCGGCTCTGAATAACCGCTATATTACACTGTGTCTACAAACAATATCCCCCATCCCACGCATCGTGCAGAGTGGCTTCCCACTTTAACACAAGAATTGCTACTCAAAGCAGTCTTAGCCGACGGCAGTAAAGCGTTCGAACTTTGGAACCAATGGAAGTCACGCATCGAGTTGGACAACGCGGATGCCGGGTCGCAACGATTACTCCCCCACCTCTACCGTAAGTTGAAAGAACAAGGCAGCGCGGATCCCGACCTCGAGAAGTACAAAGGCGTGTACCGGTTTTTCTGGTACAAAAATCAGATGTTATTCAATGTTGGGACAGACATGCTGGCGAAATTTCACGAGCGCGGTATTAAAACCATGATTCTGAAAGGCGCAGATCTTGCTACACGGTACTATAAGGATATCGGGTTGCGGCCGATGAATGACATCGATATTCTTGTTGAGACGGAACGGGCGCAGGAAGCATTAGAAATCATTCAACGTGCAGGGTTTGTGCCAGATGAACGGATCCGTTTGCGCTACACACCGGCAATTATTCCTCTCCTCCACGGTTTTGCGTTTGTCAATTCCCGCAACCATGGCATTGACCTGCATTGGCATGTACTACCGGAGGCATGTCAACCATA
>DASWKY010000226.1:0-4649 GCA_036396395.1 Bacteroidota bacterium
CGCATCGACGGAGACGCCGATAATACGCCCCGGCATGTAGCGGATATGCTCATTCTTCGTCGCATAGAAAGCGGCGTGGGGGCCGCCATATCCCATCGGCACGCCGAATCGTTGGGAATTTCCAAGCACCACGTCCGCGCCGAATTCACCCGGCGGCGTCAACAGTGCAAGGCTGAGCAGGTCGCTCGCCACCACTGCGAGAGCGCCTGCGGCATGAGCCTGTTCGATGAACGCACGATACTCCGACACAGAGCCGTCTTCGGCAGGATATTGCACCAGCACGCCGAAAAAATTTTTGTCGATGTTCGCAGAGTTGGGGTCGCCAACAACAATTTCAATCCCGAACGGCAGTGCCCTCGACTTCACCACTTCTATCGTCTGGAGAAAACACGAGTTCGACACAAAAAATTTGTTGCGCGGCGAGCCGTTCTGCTGGCGGTTGACGATTCCAAAGAGCATGGCCATCGCCTCGCCCGCGGCTGTGCCTTCGTCGAGCAACGACGCATTGGCGACTTCCATTCCGGTTAGGTCCATCACCATCGTCTGGAAATTCAGCAACGCCTCCAGCCTGCCTTGCGAAATTTCCGCTTGGTAGGGCGTGTACTGAGTGTACCAACCCGGATTCTCGAACACGTTGCGCTGAATCACCGGAGGGGTGATGCATGGGTAGTAGCCCTGCCCGAGATACGAACGATACAGTTTGTTCTTCTTCGCCAGAACGCGCATAGATTGCAGAAAGCGGTACTCGCTCATCGGCGCTGGCAAGTTGAGCGGTTTGTTCATACGAATGCTGGCAGGGACGGTCTCGTCAATGAGTTGGTTGAGCGAGCTCGCGCCCACGGCTTCGAGCATAGCCCGTGTTTCTTGTTCGTTAGGCCCGATATGCCGGGCTTGAAAGCCGTTTTGGTTATCGAGTAAATTCATTGTCTATTGATGTTCGACTACTGGTTTCTGTTGTATGCGTTCCATCGCCTGAGACGCCGCCGCTTGTTCCGCTTCTTTTTTGCTCTTGCCGGAGCCGGTGCCGTAGCGTTCGCTCCCCAACACGACTTCCACCGTAAAACGCCTGTCGTGGTCGGGACCCTCTTCACGAACAGTCACATACCGGGGGATCGCCAGCCCGCGCGCTTGCGAGTACTCTAACAACGCGCTTTTATAGTTATCGTCCATGACGGCGGACGCCATGACCGATTCGTTCGAAAGCAACGCCCGATGGACAAATTTATCCGCTTCCTCCAGCCCGCCGTCCAGATAAATCGCCCCTACGACTGCTTCAAACGCATCGGAGAGAATCGACTCCGAGCCACCCTCAATGGACTGCGCCGCACTACTGCTTAACAAGAGGAATGTGGAAACATTAATATCACGAGCCCTCTGCGCGAGGATTTTTCGATTGACGAGCCGGGAGCGAAGCTTCGTCAGGTCGCCCTCTTCCCTTTCCGGGTATCGCTTGAACAAATATTCGGCGACGATAAAATTCAGCACGGCGTCGCCGAGGAATTCCAGCCGCTCGTTCGACTGCCAGCCGTTGCCCACGTACGGAAGATAAGACCGGTGAAGAAGGGACTCGATAAAGAGATGCCAGTCGCGGGGGGTGTATCCAATGGTAGCCGAGAAATTGGAAAAATCGAAACCGGCGCCGCGCGTCTGCGCGAGTTGCCGGGAGAGGTCGCTGACCTGTCGGTCGTGCCTGCGGCTTCCCCATCGCCCTGCAAACAGCCGCCGCCAAAATGTATGAAACGCGTCGCTCAAGAAAATCTACTCCCGCCCTTCCCGTTTCGAAATTACTCCCGAAACTTTTTGACCAGAAGGGAGGCGTTATGTCCTCCAAATCCAAATGTGTTGCTGATAGCCGCGTCGACCTTCCAATCTTTGCCCGAATTCGGAATATAGTTCAGGTCGCATTCCGGGTCGGCTTCTTCCTGGTTGATCGTCGGGTGAACTTTATTATGTAAGACGGACAGCGTCGTAGCGACAGCTTCCACCGCGCCCGCCGCGCCGAGCAAATGACCAATCATCGATTTTGTCGAATTCACCGCTAATTTCTTTGCGTGTTCGCCGAAGACCGTTTTGATGGCGGCAGTTTCGCATTTGTCGCCCACCGGCGTCGAGGTCCCGTGCGTGTTCACGTACTGGACGTCTTCCGGCTTCAAGCCGGCATCGCGCAACGCAATGCGCATCGAACGGACGGCTCCTTCGCCGCCCGGCGCCGGCTCGGTAATGTGGTGGGCGTCTGCGGTAAACCCGATGCCGCCGAGTTCCGCATAAATGCGCGCGCCGCGGCTCTTCGCGTGGTTCAATTCTTCGAGCACCAGAATACCCGATCCTTCTCCCATTACAAACCCGTCGCGCTGCTTATCGAACGGCCTGCTTGCTTTCTGGGGCGCGTCGTTGCGCGTGGAGAGCGCCCTCATCGCGTTAAATCCGCCGATGCCCATCGGGGTGATTGCCGCTTCCGCGCCGCCGCCTAACATGATATCCGCATCGCCACGCTGGATGAGCATAAACGAATCACCGATGGCGTGCGACGACGTCGCGCAGGCGGAGGTAGTCGAGTAATTGGGACCTTTCAATCCGTGGCGCATGGAAATCCGCCCCGGTGCGATATCGGGGATCATCATCGGAATGAAGAACGGACTGATGCGGTGAGGCCCGCTCGTTTCCCAGATTGTTTCCTGTTGTTTGTGGTACGTCCACATGCCACCGATACCGGAGCCGACCACAACGCCGATGCGCTCGCGGTCCTCTTGTTCCAAATTCAGCCCCGCATCTTTAATCGCCATTTCCGCGGCGGCGAGAGCATACTGCGTGAAC
This sequence comes from Bacteroidota bacterium, assembly GCA_036396395.1. GTDB lineage: Bacteria > Bacteroidota > Ignavibacteria > UBA10030 > UBA10030 > JAKEEG01. The sequence continues at coordinate 2,815 of DASWKY010000226.1, forward strand.
GGGTCGCACCTCTGCGCAAGCTTCCGGTCCATAAACTTCAATGGGTCGAAACCTTTCACTTCACATGCAAATGTTGTGTCGTAGCCGGATGCGTCAAAAGCAGTAATCGTGCCCGCACCGCTTGTGCCCGCAAGGAGGTTGTTCCAGTATTCCTCCAGCGTCAGCCCAATCGGCGTTATCACGCCCATGCCCGTCACCACAACACGCCTTTTTTCTCCGTTGAACGGCATCGTCTCCACCCTTCATGTTAAATGAAGAAACATCAGCGAAACAAACTCACCGTCTGTATACTCATCCCCAATTGAACAGCCCCGGCTTACTTCCCTGCTTTCGACTTCACATAGTTAATCGCATCCCCGACTGTGGCAATCTTCTCCGCGTCTTCGTCGGGAATCTGGATGCTGAATGCCTTCTCAAATTCCATGACAAGCTCGACGGTATCGAGAGAGTCCGCGCCGAGGTCGTTCGTAAACGACGCCTGCGGAGTAATCTGTCCTTGATCCACGCCAAGCTTGTTGACGATGATTTCTTTTACTTTTGCATCAATATCAGCCATTGTCAGGCCTCCTTGAATGATAGGTTGAAGAGTAGGGTATACAATATACGTTCTACATTACTAATCCGCCATCCACACACAAGACCTGTCCGGTCATATACGAAGAGGCGGGGGATGCAAGAAATACAACAACACTGGCAATTTCTTCCGGTTTGGCGACGCGTTTCAGCGGCACCATGCCGAGCAACGCCTCCTTTTGCTGGGGCGTCAGCTTGTGCGTCATGTCCGTTTCGACGAAGCCGGGCGCGATGGCATTGACCTGAATATTCCGCGACGCAAGCTCTTTCGCGAGTGTTTTCGTCATGCCGAGCATTCCGGCTTTCGCGGCGGCATAATTGGTCTGGCCCGCATTGCCGATGACACCGGCGATGGAACTCATGTTGATAATCCTGCCTTCGCGCTGTCCTATCATCTGCTTGCAGGCGGCTTTGGAAAAATTGAACGCGCTTTTCAAATTGGTGTCGATGACCTCGTCCCAATCCTGCTCCGTCATACGCAGGAGGAGCGTATCCTTGGTGATGCCCGCGTTGTTCACGAGTACATCGAGCCGCTTGAATTCCTGCACGACCTTCTCGACTGCCGCCGCCGCTTCTTGAAACGCTTTTGCATCCGATTGGATCGCCATCGCTTTGCGTCCCTTGGCTTCGACCGCTTTCACGACTTCCTCCGCGGCAGAGCCTGCGCTCTTGTAAGTGAACGCAACGTGACAGCCTTCGTCGGCAAGTGCGAGAACAACAGCTCTGCCGATCCCGCGCGAGCCGCCGGTTACCAATGCAATTTTATCTTGGAGAACTCCCATATTGTACTTAACCGCTTATATCCGAAAATTTGTCTACACCTTTTATCGCCACGCCGCCATTGATTCGTTTTATCAATCCCTGCAGAACTTTGCCCGGACCGACTTCAACAAATGTTGTCGCGCCGCCTGCGACCATATTCACGACGCTTTCGTGCCAGCGTACTGCACTCGTGAGTTGCTGGTAGAGTAATTCCCGAATCTCAACAGCTTTCTGCACCGGTTTGCCGGTGACGTTCGCGTAGACCGGTATCGCCGCATCGCGAATTTCCGTCTTGTCCAGAGCGGCTTTCAGCCCTTCAGTCGCAGACGCCATGAGCGGCGAATGAAACGCTCCACTGACTTGCAATTCCTTGACAAGTTTTGCTCCGCGCTCTTTGGCAATGTCCATCGCCTTTCGTACGCCGGAGACAGAGCCGGAGATGACAATTTGTCCCGGGCTGTTGTAATTCGCCGCCTGCACGATGCCATCCGGATACGCTT
>DASWKY010000227.1:0-8373 GCA_036396395.1 Bacteroidota bacterium
TCTTGGAGCGACCCTCGCCGCCGCCCATCGGGTGGTCAACCGAGTTCATCGCCATGCCGCGCGACTGCGGACGAATGCCCAGCCACCGCGAACGCCCCGCTTTGCCGAGACTGATATTTTCGTGGTCTGTATTTCCTACCGTACCGATTGTGGCATAGCAGGTGATCGGAAGTTTCCGCACCTCGCCCGAAGGCATTTTCAAGGTCGCAAAATTGCCTTCCTTCGCCATCAGTTGAAGAGCGTTGCCCGCGCTGCGTCCGAGTTGTCCGCCCTTGCCGGGCCTCATTTCGACGTTATGGATGAACGTGCTCACCGGAACGTCTTGCAACGGCATGGCGTTGCCCACCTGAACTTCAACGCCGGGACCTGCCGCCACAACTGCTCCCACTTTCAACCCGTCCGGCGCTACGATGTACCGCTTATCGCCGTCTCGGTAATGCAAGAGGGCAATGCGGGATGCGCGATTCGGGTCGTACTCGATAGCCGCAACGGTCGCTTCCACGCCGCGTTTATCGCGTTTGAAATCAATTACGCGGTAGGCGCGTTTGTGTCCGCCGCCGCGGTGACGCGAAGTAATTCTGCCGAGGTTGTTGCGCCCGCCGGATTTCTTCAGCGGACGAACCAGCGCTTTCTCCGGCCTGTCTTTCGTGACCTCCTCGAATGTGGAGACCGAAAAGAACCGGGTGCCGGGGGTCATCGGACGTAATTTTCTGATTGCCATAACGTTTCTCGTTTTCTGCTACTGCTTACACGTTCTCAAAATAATCGATCTTATCGCCTTCTTTCAGCGTCACGATCGCTTTTTTCCATGTGCGTTTGGTGCCCTGAAAACGCCCCGAACGCGTTAACTGCGTTTTCTTCTTCCCCTTCACCATCATCGTATGGACGGCTTGAACGGTGACGTTAAACTTTTTGGCAACGGCTTTTTCGATTTGAATTTTATTCGCCTTCGGGTCGACTTCAAACGCGTACTTCCGCTGTTTATCCTGCAACAAGGAAATTTTCTCGGTAACGATAGGCCGTCGGATAATTCCAATCATGAGTTCCTCAGTTCTTCAACGAATTCTCAAGAACGCCGAGCGCGCTTTTTTGAATCATCAGCACGTCGGTGTTCAAAATCTCGAATGTCGACGCTTTGTCCGCCGTGCGGATGTTCAGCGTCGGGATGTTGCGCCCGGATTTCACGAGCACGCCGTCGGATGCAGGCGTCATCAATAATGTTTTCTTCCCGTTCAACGAGAGCGCCTTCAACACTCCTACCACTTGCTTCGTCTTCACCTCGCCGAACGTAAAATCTTCCACCACCACGATGGCTTTGTCCTGCGCCTTGTAGCTCAGGGCGGATTTCCGCGCGAGCTTGCGCACCTTTGTCGGCACGTTAATATTATAATCATGCGGAATTGGACCGAAGATCGAACCGCCGCCCTTCAACAACGGCGACCTGTTCGTGCCGCGCCGCGCGCCGCCGGTTTTCTTTTGCTTGAACGGCTTCTTGCCGCCGCCGCGCACTTCATTGCGGGGTTTTACTTTATGGGTGCCCTGGTGCTGGTTCGCCTGAATCGACCGCACCACCATGTAAATGGCGTGGTCGTTCGGCTGGATACCGAACACGTCGGCGGAGAGCGTTACTTTCTCGCCGCTCAGAGACCCGTCTATTTTCAATACATCAATCTGCATGGACATTAGCCTTCTTTGACAATTTGGACGTAGCTGTTGATGGCTCCCGGAATCGACCCCTTAAGAATGAGGATGTTGGATTCGGGAATCACTTTCACAACCCGCAGATTGCGGACCGTGACCTGCTCAAACCCCATTCTGCCCGCCATACGCATGCCTTTGAACACGCGCGAAGGATACGAGCTTGAGCCGATCGAACCCGGCGCACGCACGCGGTCGGACGCTCCGTGCGTCGTCATACCGACGCCGCCGAAGTGATGCCGTTTCACAACGCCCTGGAACCCGCGCCCTTTCGAGCGACCCGTGACGTTGACGACGTCGCCCTGCTGGAATAAGTCGACGCGTACTTCCGCTCCAAGCTCGGCGGGTATGCCGTTCGAACCCCGGAACTCGCGAATGTAGCGAACGGGCTTCGCTTTGGCTTTCGCCATATGTCCGTGCATCGGCTTTGTGACCAGCCGTTCCGGCTTCAAGTCGAACCCGAGCTGCACAGCGTCATAGCCGTCGCGGTTTTTTGTCTTGACCTGCGTGACCACGCACGGTCCTGCTTCGATGACCGTACAGGGGATTGATTCGCCTTTGTCATCGAACAGGCTCGTCATGCCGATTTTTTTACCAAGAATGCCGCTCACTGTCTAAACACCTCCATAATCGTCTCAAGCACTGTCGTTCGGTGTGCAGGGTACACCCCGGCACGCGGAACGAGAATTCTTTTGGCGGCGCGCACGCCGCCGTACCGGCTGTTGCCAACTAGACCTTGATTTCAACATCCACGCCGGCAGGCAATTCGAGCTTCATCAACGAATCCACCGTCTTGCTGGTAGAGTTCAGAATGTCGATGAGCCGCTTGTGGGAGCGGGTTTCGAACTGTTCGCGCGACTTCTTATCGACGTGCGGCGAACGCAACACCGTATAGAGCGACCGCTTCGTCGGCAACGGGATAGGACCCGATACCACTGCGCCGGTCGACTTAACGGTCTTAATAATCTTCTCCGCCGATTTGTCGATCAGGTTATGGTCGTATGACTTCAGCTTGATGCGTATCCTTTGACCAGCCACGCTTGCTCCTTGCCATTAGGCATTTAGCCGTACAGAAAAAAATTCCGTCCCGAACGCGGAACGGAATTGCACATTATTCGACAATCTTCGTCACAACGCCTGCGCCGACGGTGCGTCCGCCTTCACGGACGGCGAACCGGAGACCTTCTTCCATCGCGATCGTCGAAATCAATTCGACGTTGATGGCGTCAAGGTTGTCGCCGGGCATCACCATCTCCACGCCTTGCGGCAGGGTGACGACGCCGGTGACGTCCGTTGTACGGAAGTAGAACTGCGGGCGATAGCCGGTCAAGAACGGCGTATGGCGTCCGCCTTCTTCTTTCTTCAGCACGTACACCTGCGCCGAAAATTTCTTGTGCGGGGTAATCGAACCCGGCTTGGCGATAACCATGCCGCGCTCGAGGTCCGTTTTTTCAACGCCGCGCAGCAACAAGCCAGCGTTGTCGCCCGCCATCACTTCATCCAACTCTTTGCGGAACATCTCCGCGCCGGTCACGACCGTCTTCTTGTGCGCGCCGAGACCGATGACTTCAACTTCATCACCGACCTTGCACTTCCCGCGGTCAACGCGGCCCGTACCGACCGTTCCACGGCCCGTAATCGAGAACACGTCTTCCACCGGCATCAGAAACGGCTTGTCGATGTCGCGCTTCGGCATCGGGATGTAGGTGTCGACAGCATCCATCAAATCCATAATGGACTTAAACCCCGGGTCGTCCGGTTTGACGTCCGGATTCAGGGCGGCTTCCATCGCCTTGAGCGCTGAACCTCGAATAATGGGAATTTCATCGCCGGGGAATTCGAATTTCTTCAACAGGTCGCGAAGCTCGAGTTCAACGAGGTCGAGCAGTTCCGGGTCGTCCACCGCATCGACTTTGTTCATAAACACGACGATACGGGGCACGCCGACCTGTCGGGCAAGCAGAATGTGCTCGCGCGTCTGGGGCATCGGGCCGTCCGTAGCGGCAACGACGAGAATGGCTCCGTCCATCTGCGCCGCGCCGGTGATCATGTTCTTCACATAATCGGCGTGACCGGGACAGTCCACGTGCGCGTAGTGGCGCTTATCGGTCGAGTATTCGACATGTGCCGTTGCAATTGTGATACCGCGTGCGCGCTCTTCGGGTGCGTTGTCGATTGAGTCGAACGTGCGGACTTCCGACAATCCTTTCTTCGCCAGCACCATGGTGATGGCGGCGGTCAGGGTTGTCTTTCCGTGGTCAACGTGTCCAATCGTCCCGACGTTGACGTGCGGCTTGCTGCGGTCAAATTTACCTTTTGCCATTGGACGGGTCTCCTTTGATAGAAGTAAGTAGTCTTGTTATTCTTGGTATCAATGATGAAAAAAATGTTAAGCCGGAACGGCTTCTTTGCCTTTGACTTTTTCGATAATCTGGTCGGCAATCGAACGCGGCGCCTGCTCGTAATGCGCAAACTGCATCGTGTACAGCGCCCGCCCTTGCGTCATCGAACGAAGGATGGTCGCGTAACCGAACATCTCTGCTAACGGCACCAACGAGCGGACAACCTGAGCGTCCTTGCGAGGCGTCATGCCTTCAATCTTGCCGCGACGGGAATTCAAATCGCCCATCACATCGCCGAGATATTCTTCGGGCGTGACAACTTCCACCGCCATGATCGGTTCCAATAAGACCGGACCCGCTTTCCGGGCGGCTGCCTTAAATCCCATCGAGCCGGCGATCTTAAACGCCATTTCGGACGAATCCACCGCGTGGAACGAACCGTCGAACAACCGCACTTTTATATCTTCCATCGGATAGCCGGCGAGAACGCCGTTGCGCATCGCTTCAATAATGCCCTGCTCCGTCGGTTTGATATATTCCTTCGGCACAGAGCCGCCCACGATATCGTTCTCGAATTCAAACCCTTTGCCCTTCTCGTTCGGTTCGACCTCGATTTCCACGTGACCGAATTGGCCTCTGCCGCCGCTCTGGCGAATAAATTTGCCTTCGGCGGTAACCTTCTTCGTAATCGTTTCCTTGTACGCTACCTGCGGCTTGCCGACGTTCGCTTCGACCTTAAATTCGCGCTTCATCCGGTCAATGATAATTTCCAGATGCAGTTCGCCCATCCCGCTGATAATCGTCTGTCCGGTTTCTTCGTTGGAGGAAACACGGAATGTCGGGTCTTCCTCCGCCAATTTTTGCAGAGCTTCGCCGAGCTTCTCCTGGTCTACTTTTGTTTTCGGTTCGATGGCAACGTCAATCACAGGCTCGGGGAAGATCATTTTTTCGAGAATAATCGGGTCGTCCTCTTGTGTCAGCGTATCGCCCGTACGGGTATTTTTCAACCCGATCGCGGCGACGATGTCGCCCGCGTATGCTTCCGCCACTTCCTCACGGGTATTGGCGTGCATACGAAGAATACGCGCAATGCGTTCTTTCTTATCGGACGATACGTTATAAACGTACGAACCGGCTGACAACGTGCCGGAATAAATTCTAAAATAGGTCAAGCGTCCCACAAACGGGTCGCTCATAATCTTGAACGCCAGCGCCGTAAACTTTTCCGTGTCGCTTACTTTGCGCACGACGTCGTCGTGACGGTGCGGGTGATGTCCGTGCACTTCGCCTGTCGCGATATCGAGAGGCGACGGCAGGAAATCGACTACGGAATCCAGCAACATCTGCACGCCCTTATTCTTAAAGGACGAGCCGCAGAGCACCGGAATAATGCTCACTTTTAACGTGGCGCGACGGAGCACCACCCGGATTTCTTCGGGCGAAATCTCCTTGCCGTTCAGATACTTTTCGAGCAACGAATCGTCCTCATCGGCGACGGCTTCGAGCATCTTGATGCGGTACTCGCTCGCTTTTTGCTTCATCGAGTCCGGGATATCAATATCGTCCCACGTGGTGCCGGAAGAATCCTCATGGAACATCCGCGCCTTCATGGTAATCAAGTTGATGATACCGACGAACATTTCGCCTTCGCCGACAGGAAGCTGAACCGGTACGGCATTCGCCGAAAGGCGTTGCTTCATCATTTCGATCACTGCGATAAAATCCGCGCCCGCGCGATCCATCTTGTTCACAAAGGCGATACGCGGAACGCCGTACTTGTCCGCCTGGCGCCACACGGTTTCCGATTGCGGCTCCACGCCGCCGACCGAGCAGAACAGCGCCACTGCGCCGTCCAACACGCGCAGGGAACGCTCGACTTCAATCGTAAAATCGACGTGGCCCGGGGTATCAATAATATTGACGCGGTGGTCGTTCCAGAAACAGGTCGTCGCCGCGCTCGTGATCGTGATGCCGCGTTCCTTCTCCTGCTCCATCCAGTCCATCGTCGCCGCGCCGTCATGGACTTCGCCCATGCGGTGCAATTTGCCTGTGTAGAACAGAATCCGTTCCGTCGTTGTCGTTTTACCGGCGTCGATGTGCGCCATGATGCCGATGTTCCGTGTTTTTTCTAATGAGTATTGCCGAGGCATAACAGTTCCTTCACCCCCGATAACGGGGTCAGCGATTCTCACCGGCAACTGCCGGAGAAACCGCCGTTGACATGCTTTCTCTGAATGTTGACTGAATAAAAAACCGACTTACCACTTAAAGTGGGCGAATGCCTTGTTGGCTTCCGCCATACGATGGACGTCTTCCTTCTTCTTGATTGCGCCGCCTTCACCGCTCGATGCGGCGATAAATTCCGCGGCGAGCTTTTGCGCCATCGATTTCTCCGAGCGTTCCTGAGCGTTGGCAATTAACCAGCGGATAGCGAGAGCGGTTCGTCGCTCGAGACGAACTTCTGTGGGTACTTGATAGGTAGCTCCACCGACTCTACGTGCACGCACCTCGATTAAGGGCGAAGCGTTGTCTACAGCTTTTCGAAATACTTCTAACGGCGTCTTTTTCGTGCGTTCCTGAATCAGCTCGAACGACTCGTATAAAATCCCTTGGGCAAGATGCTTCTTGCCGTCTTTCAACAGCGAATTGGTAAAACGGCTCACCATCAAGTCGTTGAACTTCGGGTCGGGCGTAACAATTCTTTTTCCGGATCGTTTCTTGCGCATAAGATTCTAACGTGCATCCGTGTTTACTTGGGTTTCTTTGCTCCGTATTTTGAACGCGCCTGCTTGCGGTCCTGCACACCCTGCGTATCCAAACTGCCGCGCACGATGTGATAGCGGACGCCGGGAAGGTCTTTCACCCTGCCGCCGCGCACCAGCACGATCGAGTGCTCCTGCAAGTTGTGTCCCTCGCCCGGGATGTAGGCGGTCACTTCGAGGCCGTGCACCAAACGCACGCGCGCAACTTTGCGGAGCGCGGAGTTCGGTTTCTTCGGCGTGGTCGTATACACTCTCGTGCAGACGCCGCGCTTTTGCGGGCTTCCCTGCAACGCGGGCGATTTACTCTTCCACGATTCTCGTTCGCGGCCCAAACGGACTAACTGATTAATCGTTGGCAATCAAAAAACTCCCTATTTCTAAACCAAACTTCGTTTTTGCGAAAGCCTTTTAATATAAGGATTTTTATGAAAATTGTCAATACTATCTTTACAACACTTCACTATGTCATTCCGAGTTCGCTATGGCGAACGAGGAATCTCACTGTTATTATTGATGCGAAAAGCGAGATTCCTTACGATGCGAGAACCTTCGTTTTCTTCCGTTCCTTCGGCTCCTCGGTTCCCCCGTCGATAATTTGGGTTTGCTCATTCGACGATTCAGTCGAACTGACGATGACGTTACGGAATTTCTTCTGTCCCGTGCCTGCAGGGATGAGATGACCCATGATAACATTTTCCTTGAGGCCAAGCAGGTAATCTACTTTGCCCTCAATGGCGGCGTCGGTCAGTACTTTCGTCGTTTCCTGGAATGAAGCCGCTGAAATGAAGCTGTCAGTGGTAAGCGATGCCTGAGTAATACCCAGTAAAATCGGCTCAAACGTAGCCGAATCGGCGTCTTCCACTTCCGCTACTTTCTTCGTCTTCTTACGGAGGTCGGCGTTGATTTCACGGACGGATTTCTTCGTCGTAACCTGTCCGTTTTTGAGCTTCGAATCGCCCTTGCTGACCACCACCACCTTGCCCTTCAGGCTGTCGTTCTCGTCCTGGAGTTTCGCCTTATCGACGTTATCCCCTTCGAGGTAGCGAGTCTCGCCCGGCTCGGCGATGCGAACCTTCTGCATCATCATCCGGACAATGACTTCGATGTGCTTGTCGTTGATCTTCACACCCTGCATACGGTACACTTCCTGGATTTCGTTCACCAGGTACTCCTGCACTGCCGTCGTGCCTTTGATGCGGAGAATATCGTGCGGGTCGATGGAACCGGCGGAAAGCCGTTCGCCCGCGTGCACCACGTCGTTATCCTGCACGAGGATATGCTTACCGAGCGGGACGAGGTACGTGCGCTTATCCTTCCCGTCGTGGCTCGTGACGTGCACTTCGCGCGAACCGCGCTTGGGCTGGCCGATCGTCACCGTGCCGTCGATTTCCGAGACGACCGACGGGTCGCCCGGACGCCGTGCTTCGAACAGTTCCGTCACGCGCGGCAAGCCGCCCGTGATATCGCGCGTCTTGCCGATATCGCGCGGAATTTTCACCAGCACCGTGCCGGCTTTGATCTCTTCTCCGTCGTCCACATGTAAGTGCGCGCGGGTCGGAATCGGGTAACTG
>DASWKY010000228.1:0-5318 GCA_036396395.1 Bacteroidota bacterium
GCGCAAAAACTTCTGAGTATCAGTCTTGAAGGCAGTGTGGGATAAGTAATTCAATAATTACCAATCATAAAGAAAAAAGTAAGCACAGGTTAAAAAAATGGCGTTACTGGAAATTAAAAATCTACACGCGGCGGTTGACGGAAACGAAATCCTCGACGGCGTCAATCTGACAATCAATCTTGGTGAAGTTCATGCAATCATGGGACCTAACGGCTCCGGCAAGAGCACGTTGGCGCAGGTGATTGCCGGGCGCGATTCGTATCAGGTTACACAAGGACAGATTCTCTTCAACGGAGAGGATTTATTGGAACTCGACCCAGAGGAACGCGCGCAGAAGGGCGTTTTTCTGGCGTTCCAGTATCCGGTGGAAATCCCCGGCGTCAGCAACACATATTTTCTCCGCTCCGCGCTGAATGCAATCCGCAAGAGCAAAGGAGAGGAAGAACTTGACGCGATGGATTTTCTGAAGCTCGTCAAAGATAAGGCAAAATGGGTTGAGATGGACGAGACACTGTTGAACCGTCCCGTGAATCACGGGTTCTCCGGCGGCGAAAAGAAGCGTAACGAAATATTTCAGATGGCGGTGCTCGAGCCGGTATTAGCAGTGTTGGATGAGACGGATTCGGGCCTTGATATTGATGCTCTGAGAACTGTCGCGAATGGCATTAACAAACTACGCGGCAAAAGCCGGGCTATCGTTGCCGTGACGCACTATCAGCGTCTTTTAAATTACGTCGTGCCGGATTTCGTACACGTGCTCGTTGACGGCAAAATTGTGAAATCGGGCGGCAAGGAATTGGCTCTCGAGCTTGAGGAGAAGGGCTACGATTGGATTCGGGAAAAATCAGTTGTGAACGCATAAGGGCAGAAATGCAGCAATCAGACAAAAATACCAATATCTTTCTTTCGCACTTCGAGCAATTCGAAAAAAGCCTGAACGGCGATGCGTCGTCGCATCTCCACGCCATCCGTAAGGCGGCGATTGCAAAATTCACTGAGCTTGGTTTTCCCACGACAAAGCACGAAGAATGGAAGTACACGGATGTTTCGCGCATCGCGAAAACCGCCTTTAAACCTGCGCTTGGTGCTCAATCGAATACCGTTACCCTAAAGGATCTCGATCAGTTTTCTTTCGGGCATCCTGAGTGGATCCGTGTTGTCTGCGTGAACGGTCTTTTTTCCAAAGAACTTTCATCTATATACGATTTGCCTGCCGGTGTTCGAGTAGGAAGCCTTGCCGGAGCGTTAAAAAGCGAGCCTGCGCTCATTGAACAGCATCTGGCGAAATATGCGCCGTATGATGAGAACGCCTTCGTCGCGCTGAGCACAGCGTTTATGCAGGACGGTGTCTTCATGTATATTCCCGACCGCATCGTCGTCGAAAAGCCGATTCATGTCATGATGATTTCGACGGGCAAGGGCGGAGAATTCGTCGCCCACCCGCGCAATCTTATTATTGCAGGAGAAAGCAGTCAGGTCGCTTTTATCGAAACATACGGTAGTTTGGCTAACGAGACGTACTTCACAAATACGGTCACGGAAATCGTGCTTGCGAAAAACGCCGTCGTAGAACACGAACGCCTGCAACTTGAAAGTGATACCGCTTTTCATGTGGCGACATTGCACGTGCATCAGGAGCGAGATAGCAACTTCAAATCCAATGCGATGACGTTCGGCGGGCGGCTTGTCCGTAACAACATCACGGTTAAACTGGACGGCGAGGGTGCGGAAGCCACGCTCAATGGACTGTATCTCGGAACCGGCGAACAGCACATCGACAACCATACGTGCATCATCCACGCCAAGCCGCATTGTCCGAGCCACGAACTCTACAAGGGCATTTTAGCGGAGAAATCAAAGGGCGTGTTCAACGGGAAAATTTTCGTCCTCAAAGACGCACAGAAGACCGACGCGAAGCAAACGAACAAAAATTTAATTCTTTCGGACGAGGCTTCGATTGATACGAAGCCGCAGTTGGAGATTTTTGCGAATGACGTCAAATGTACGCACGGCGCAACGATAGGGCAATTAGACGAAGAAGCATTGTTCTACCTGCGTTCCCGCGGCATAGGCATGAACAAGGCGCGCGATCTTCTCATTTACGCATTTGCAAGCGATGTGATAGAGCGAATTACCGTAGAGCCGTTGCGCGAAGAATTGCACAGGATATTGCACAAGCGGCTCGAAGCCGCGCACGAGTTGGAGGCTGAGTGAACGTTACGGCAGATATAACGGCTCCGGCAGTTAGGAGCAAGTTTGACGTTGCACGAATCAGGAAAGATTTCCCGATTCTGCATCGCCAAGTGCACGGCAAGCCGTTGGTGTACCTCGATAACGCCGCAACAAGCCAGAAACCGAAGGCTGTCATAGATGCGATCGAGCGGTATTACAAAGAGCAGAATTCCAACGTGCATCGCGGCGTGCATTTTTTGAGCGGCTTTGCGACCGAAGCGTACGAGGAAACCCGTAAGAAGCTTACGCTCTACATCAATGCGGCGAGTGAACGAGAAATCATCTTTGTGAAAGGAACGACCGAAGGCGTTAACCTTGTCGCGCAAAGTTTCGGGAAGAAGTATATCGGAAAGGGCGACGAGGTTGTTATCACAGCGCTCGAGCATCATTCGAATATCGTTCCGTGGCAAATGATATGCGATGAGCGCGGCGCAACGCTTCGCGTCGCTCCCATCAACGATGACGGTGAGGTCATCATTGATGAGTATGCTAAACTGCTTTCGGCAAAAACAAAAATCGTTGCATTCGCGCATGTCTCCAACGCGCTCGGCACGGTCAATCCGGTAAAAGAAATGATAGCTCTTGCCCACGAGCGGGGCATCCCGGCGCTGATAGACGGCGCGCAAGCTATGCCGCATATGCGGGTCGATGTGCGGGATTTAGATTGCGATTTCTATACGTTCTCATCTCACAAGATGTTCGGTCCCACGGGCGTCGGTGTGTTGTACGGAAAAGACAAATTGTTGAATGCGATGCCGCCGTATCAAGGCGGCGGCGATATGATCAGGTCGGTGACGTTTGAAAAAACCACCTACAACGACCTGCCGTATAAATTCGAGGCGGGCACGCCGAACATTGCCGATGTGGTGGGTTTCGGCGCGGCGGTTGAATATTTGAACAATCTTGATTTTCATGCAGTTGAAGCTTACGAGCAGGTATTGCTCGCCTATGCGACGGAGGTTCTCACACGCAATAAGCGAATACGTCTTATCGGGACATCGAAACATAAAGCCGGGGTTATTTCGTTTAATGTTGACGGCGTTCATGCGCACGATGTCGGCACAATTGTGGATTCCGAAGGCATTGCCGTCCGGACAGGACATCACTGTGCGATGCCCGTGATGCAGAGGTTTAACGTCTCCGCGACCGCACGCGCCTCGTTCGCGTTTTACAATACGAAGGAAGAAGCGGACGCGCTCGTGAAGGGAATTCAGAAGGTGATTGAGGTGTTTGGATGATGTCGGAACTCAAGGCGCTGTATCAGGAAATTATTCTCGACCACAACAAAAGCCCGCGCAACTTTCGGCCGATGGAAGACGCCGACCGTTCCGTGGAAGGCTATAACCCGCTCTGCGGCGACCATTACACGGTCTATGTGAAAATGGACGACGATGTGGTGAACGATATCAGTTTTACGGGCGCGGGATGCGCTATCTCGAAAGCTTCTGCTTCTGTCATGAGCTCTCTCGTGAAGGGAAAGACGAAAGCGGAGGCTGAGAAGCTCTTCGAACTGTTTCATCATTTAGTGATGGGAGAAATAAGCGGGGAGAACCAAGCTGAAGAATTGGGCAAACTCGCGGCGTTTTCCGGTGTGAGCGAGTTTCCCGCACGCGTGAAATGCGCAAGCCTTGCCTGGCACACGATGAAAAGCGCGTTGGAAGCGAAAGCAGAACCTGTTTCAACTGAATAATTTTTTTCTTATCTTGTCATTCGATTCAAAGAATTATTGAGGAGGTCTCTATGGAAGTCATAACAACATCTGAACCAAAAACGACGGAAGAACTCATTATCACGCCGCGCGCGGCGGAGGAAATCCGGAAGATCAAAACGGATAACCATATTCCTGAAACCCACGCTCTGCGTCTCGGCGTCAAGGGCGGCGGGTGTTCAGGTATGAGCTATGTCTTGGCGTTCGATGAGAAGCCTCGTCAGGACGACGAAACACTCATGCTCGAAGGGTTGACGGTGTACGTCGACCCGAAAAGCCTGTTTTATCTCTCCGGCATAACGCTGGATTTTCAGGATGGCTTGCAGGGCAGAGGATTCGTGTTCAATAACCCGAATGCCGCCCGCACGTGCGGTTGCGGTCATTCATTCGGCGTGTAACGTAAAAGAGAATCATGGAAGAAAAAAACACACAAAGCGCAGAACAGCCGACGAATGGTCAGCCGGTTGCGACGAGCAATTTGGAAACGCGTGTGTGGGACGCGTTGCGGGAATGCTACGACCCCGAAATTCCGGTGAACATCGTCGAGCTTGGGTTGATCTACGGAGTGAAAGTCGAGGATGAAATTCCGGGCGAAGCGAATATTTTTGTGAATATGACGCTTACGGCTCCCGGTTGCGGTCTCGCGCCGATGATCGCGGCAGATGTGAAGCGCCGCGTTCAGCAAATCCCGGGTGTGCGTAATGTCATGGTGGAGTTAACGTTCGACCCGCCGTGGACGCCGAACATGATGAGCGAAGCGGCAAAGCTTCAATTGAATATGGTTTAATGATGTCCTGTACTCTTCTCGCACCGTTTTTCTACGCGTATTTATTCAGGAGGAATTATGGATTGGAATGAACTAGTAAGCGTTACTTTTCGCTGGCTTCATATCGCCGCGGGAATTTTGTGGATCGGAATACTCTACTGGTTTAACTTCGTGAACGCGAGTTTTGCGGCGACGATGGACGGCGATACCAAGAAAAAAGTCGTACCCGAACTGATGCCGCGTTCGCTGTATTTCTTCCGTTGGGGTGCGGCGTACACATGGATCACCGGCTTACTCTTATTGGGTATGGTTTTTTACATGGGCGGCATCATGTTCGACCAGGGGGTTACGTGGAGCACCGGAAGTTACGTGATGCTCGCCGTCGTATTTCTTTTCTTCGGTGTCTATGATATGCTTGCCAAAAGCCTCGGAAAAGACATCCGGGTCTTCGGCACAGTCGGATTTGTCCTGATTGCGGTCATTGTCTATCTCATGGCGGATTGGGCGCAGTTTAGTTATCGTGCGTATAATATACATGTAGGAGCGTTATTCGGAACAATCATGGCGGCAAATGTATGGATGCGTATTTGGCCCGCGCAAAAGAAGATTATC
>DASWKY010000229.1:0-7606 GCA_036396395.1 Bacteroidota bacterium
AAGTCGCGCAGTTCTTCCATTTCCCTCGCGGTACGGATGCAGTAAGAGAAACTCTACTTGCACCTTTGCAATGGATAGAGCGACGTCGTCCGGCTCGTTTTGCAGACATGGTGTGAATCGGTGAAGGAAATTCCGTTCGAATAACTCTAATGCCTGCGGTAGAGCCAACGCTGTCGCAAAGGGAAACCCGCCTTTTGAGATATTCACCGTGCGCGGCGTGCCCGCCCAATCGTATATCGCTCCAAGAAACATCCGGTGTATCGAATGAATATCATTTACCGAAAACCGGTGATGCTTCCCAAAGCGAGCCGTCATTTCACGTTCAGCGTGAAGATAGCCGCTAAACTCCTGTTCACGCATTCTGCTTACTGAGGAAATACCGAGGAGGTTCTTCAGCACTTTTCCTCGAGAACCAGACTCATACTCAGAGGTTTGGTCGGTGTGGTACTTAGCGCTGACTTTGTGTTTTTTCTTCGACATGCGGGTTATGGCGCTTTGAAAGCTTCATTCATGTATGGTGGGGCAAGTATGGTTCACCCGCCAATCTACTGCATTTGTTCTTTATTTGCAACGGGAAGAGCCGAGAATCGTGAACCGTGAATCGTGAATCGAAGACAGAAGGCAGAAGTCAGAAAGCAGAGGGCAGAAGGCAGAGGTCAGAAGGCGTAGGGGGAGTAGGAATTTGTCATTTGGTCTTTGTAATTTGGTATTAGTGGATGGAGTTGGTTGTTGTGTTATGCGCTACCGCGTACCGTATCGTACCTTAGGTTCCTTGACCTCGAAGCCGAGCCGTCGTTTTGGCGGGTCGGGCGGAGTCATCAGTTGACGGATGGCATCAATGATAGCCGAGATATCGGTGTCGTGATTGCCAACGCGAAGCTCCAGCTCTTTGAGCTTCTCCGCAAGCTCGCGTTGTGTTATGGCGACCTCACGCAACCTCACAAACGCCCGTACCACAAACACGCTCATCTGCACGGCACGCTTGCTTTTGAGGACGTTTGCCGCCATAATTGCGCCGTGTTCGGTGAAAGCGTAGGGGAGTTTGCGCCGTCCGCCATGCTGGAATCTTGAAGTCACAATTTGTGACCTCAAGTTTACGGTCGCATTTTGTAGCGCCAAAGAATCGAATTCATTCTTTTGAAGCTGGAATACAAAATCTTCCGGAAAGCGTTCTAAATTACGCCTGACTGCCTGGTTCAATGCTTTAGTGGTCACGCCATACACCTCGGCGAGGTCGCTATCGAGTATGACCTTGTGTCCGCGCACGGTGCGAATCCTGGACTCAATTTGTGCAAGTGGTTTGTGGGGTGTCTTTCGTTTGGGCATATCGTTCTCTAAATCACCCGCCAATCTACCAGAAATGTTGCAGAGTTGCAAGAAAGCAGGAGACAGGAGTCAGGAGTCAGGAGACAGAAGACAGAGGGCAGAACGAAGGCGTAAGGCTTATTATTTGTCATTTGGTCTTTGTTATTTGGCATTGTACTCACCGTCCCTTCCTTGCACAAGTACTATTGTATCGGTATATTGACATCAAGACCTGAATTTAAAATGATGATGTCATCCCGGACGCAGTGAGGGATCCCGGCATTACAACGAGATTCCTCATCCCATAAAACAGGATTCGGAATGACACCGCAAATTGCGTCATTAGAGGAGCCTGCCATGGTCACATCCACGAAAGTATTTGAAGCTCAATCGTCTGCCGGTACGCCGGGGACGGATATCGAAAGCCTGTTAGGCGGCGAGGCTGAGCATTATCTCGCCCATCAATGCAAGACCATCCCGAAGGAGTCTATCCATTTGCCGGGACCGGATTTTGTTGACCGCGTCTTCGCGCACTCGGACCGGACGCCGCAAGTGCTCCGAAGCATCAACCAATTGATCAACACCGGGCGCCTGGCGGGCACGGGCTACGTGTCGATTCTTCCGGTCGACCAGGGGATAGAGCACTCGGCGGGCGCGTCGTTTGCGAAAAATCCAATGTACTTCGACCCGGAGAATATCGTGCTTCTCGCGTTGGAAGGCGGCTGTAACGCCGTCGCATCAACGCTCGGCGTGTTGGGGGCGGTCTCACGGAAATACGCGCACAAGATTCCGTTTATTTTGAAAATCAACCATAACGAATTCCTCTCGTACCCGAACACGTACGACCAGACGATGTTCGGCAGTGTGGAGCAGGGGTACGACATGGGCGCAGTAGCCGTCGGGGCGACGGTGTACTTCGGCTCGGCGGAATCGAGGCGGCAGTTGTGGGAAGTGAGCCAAGCGTTCCAGCGGGCGCACCAGTTGGGCATGGCGACCATCCTGTGGTGCTACACGCGCAACGCGGCGTTCAAGACGAAGGAAAAAGATTATCACGTCTCGGCGGATTTAACGGGCCAGGCGAACCATTTGGGCGTGACGATTGAAGCGGACATCATCAAGCAAAAACTTCCGGAAAATAACGGCGGCTACAATGCGCTGAACATGGCAGGCTCCACGTACGGCAAGACGGATAAGCGCGTGTATACCGAGCTTTCGAGCGACCACCCAATCGACCTGACGCGCTATCAAGTGGCGAACTGCTACATGGGCAGGGCGGGGCTGATTAACTCCGGCGGCGCGTCCGGCGCGAACGATTTCGCCGATGCGGTGAAGACGGCGGTTATCAATAAGCGGGCGGGCGGCATGGGACTGATCTCCGGGAGGAAAGCGTTCCAACGTCCGATGAAGGAGGGTGTGCAAATCCTGAACGCGATTCAGGATGTGTATCTTTCGAAGAAGGTGACGATAGCGTAGAGGTTGTATCAAGCATTTTCAAAATGGGGTTGAAACCCAAACGCGATTTGATATTTGTATCCACGTCCTGTAGGGCGTGGCTATAGCCCGACCTTTAGGTCGGGGAAATAAATTCGCCCCGCGGATGCGGGGCGTTGTTTTTTTGAACCCTCTCCCCTTCCCCTCTCCCAATTTGGGAGAGGGGAAGGGGAGAGGGTGAGATTTCTTTGTGTCTTTGCGCCTTCGTGGTAAGGTCAGGGTTACTATTATTATGGAACCTCATGTACAGCCGCTGACGCCCTTTTGGACGTTCGCCGTCAAATACGGTTTTGTTATCATTGTGCTGGTATTTTACGTCACCGCGGCATTGCACTTTGATTACACGCCGGATGATACGTACATTTATATGCAGTACGCGAAGAACATCGCAAGCGGCGATGGGTTTGCATTCAACGCGGGCGAGCCGAGCTACGGCGTGACCGGTCCGTTGTGGGCGCTGTTGATTGCCGCTGGCGCGGCGATGGGTCTCGACCCGTACATCGTGGGGAAGACATTCGATTTAGTGTTCGCGAGCGTTGCGGTCGCCATGGTGTATGTCCTCACGTTCTTCGTCGTGCGCGACAAACGGTATGCGGTGCTCGGCGCGGCGATGTATTCGTTCGATGTCTGGTTCCTGCGCTGGGCTGGGTCGGGCATGGAAAGCTCGCTCAGCGTCGTGCTCGTCCTGCTAAGCTTCATGTATGTCTATCGCAACGAGTACCACCTCGCTGCGATTGCCGCGGGAGTGCTGACGCTCGTCCGGCCCGAAGGCGCGCTGTTGTTCGCGGCGATACAGGTGGATAATTTTCTGAATTCGAAGGAGGTCAAGCCTGCCTTTCGCTCCTTTCTCGTTTCCTGCGGCTTGTACGCGTTGGCGGTGTTGCCGTGGGTGTTGTTCTCGGCGTTGTATTTCGGGACGGTGATTCCGAATACCTTCATAGCGAAAACGAGTGCAGGATTTTCGTGGGAGAGTATGCTGGCGTCCTTCACGACGATAGTAAAAATAATCGGCTCGTCGCAGGGGATATGCGGTTTGGCACTGATGGTAGGGTTGGCAATCTTTTGGAAACGAGAAGGATGGTGGCTCATCCGGCTGGATTTTCTCGGACTGCTCTGGATTGTCCTCTTGCCGCTCGCGTACATTGTGCTGAGCGTCCAGGTCGTGTCGCGGTACTTGCTGATGGTATCGCCGTTCATTGTCATTTACGGACTGTGGGGACTCAAGCGGCTTGAGGAGGAGTGGAAACTGCCGGAGCGCACTGCCATGGCGGCTCTCGCCGTTGTGGCAGTGCTGAGCGTCGGGCTCAATCAATACGTATACTATGATAAAGTTGTTCCGCACATGGAACAATTTGCCGCGGGCATGAATGACGCTCTCAAACCGATCGCATACTGGTTGCACGAAAGCACAGATGCGGACGCCGTAGTGCTGACCCCGGATGTCGGTTTAATCGGTTATGTGTCGGGGCGCAGGATGTTCGATACGGCGGGATTGGTTACACCTGCGGTGAAAAAGGCATTCGGCAACATAACGTATAACGAGGGAATGCGTAAGCAGTTGTATAAGTCAGTCGTAGAGCCGGACTATATTCTTGACCGGGGCGATGAACCCGAGCGTCTCGCGTCGCCCGATATACTGCCGGTGATGACCGGTATGTTCCCGAGCATGAGTGTGACGAATCCTGAGAAAGAATACTATACGCTTTATAAAGTGGCGAGATGAAGATGTTTTTTTCGGAGTTTATTCTGAGAATGTTTGCTTACGGGAAAATACTTGTTGACCCTCACCTCCGTCCCCTCTCCCTACATGGGAGAGGGGTGTCCCGGAGGGACGGGGTGAAGGTACAACAACCCTTGTTCACACGAACGCGGCTGAAAGCGGATATTCTGTTTACTATTTGCTCGGTCATGTTTTTCACGAACCTCGGCATCAGTCAGGAAATCTTCTCCGACCGCATCAAAGGGTTGCGGGTAACCGGCGAGACGCAGGCGGGCGTTCCGGTCGTAGTTGTCAATGCGAAGTCCATTTTGATAGAATTCGATACGAACGACGACCACCCGGCTGATGTTCGGGTCAAATTCTATCACTGCGATAGGAATTGGAAAAAGACCGCCACGTCGTTCATTAACGACGATATACGCAATATGACGCGAACCCCGATCCCTTATGTCCAATCGCCGGCGGGGACGCAGCACTACCGCTGGCATTATTCGATTCGACTTCCCGGACATCAGGATGTGCGGGAGTTTGCCTATTCCGGCAATTACATATTCGAGATATGGGATGAAAACGCCGCTAACATGCTTGCACGCGGGAAGTTTTTTGTTGTTGAAGACGTCATCACTCCCTCACTACGCGTAACGAATCGGCAAGCTACAACGGCCGTGCATCCTTTGTATATGGTGAATAAGGTGGATTTGCAGTTTGTGATACCGGAAATCGTCAGGCGAACTGCGGGTACGCAGGAGACGCAGTTCAATTCCAACGGCGACATGCAGGAAGCATTGCTTCCGTTTTATTTCACGACAGTCGATGTGTATAAGAACCGCGAACTCGCTCGTGCATACCGGATCGACTCTAATGAGCGAACCGCCTCCACATTTGTGGGCGGGTTTGGGACGCGGCGGGTGCGGTTTTCCATTGACAATATCCTGCCGGGGAATGAATACCGAAGATTAGACCTTCGCGATATCAATCATTATCCGCCGGGCAGACTCTTGCGCCACAGAGAGGGCGCCGACGTCAGCCGAATGCTCTTCCGCTCGCCGCGGGATAACAACGGGTTTTCGACGCTCGTAACCGGCGACCGCTATGCCGACTATGTGCAGGTTCAGTTCGAGTATCTCGACGATTCGAAGAGCGAAGAGAATACTGTGTATGTCGTCGGTGATTTTAACGGGTGGCAGACCGGCTCGGGTTCGTTGATGAACTACGATACTTCGCTCAAGCGATTCCTGCTGACGACATGGATGCGCCGTGGCAGTTATGATTATCAGTATGTGCTCAAGAACGATTGGACGGCTTTGGAGGGCAATGACTGGCGCACGGTGAATGTGTATTCGGCGTTTGTGTATTATCGTGATGAGCGTTACGGCGGGTTCGACCGCATCCTCGGCGTTGTACAGGGACGGAGTTCGGGGCAAAACTCTGCAACAGATTTTTAGAATGGACCATCCATGAAAAAAATAAAAATCGGTGTGATCGGCACTGGGCATCTTGGGAGCCTCCATGCAAAAATGTTCTCGGTGATGGACTCCGTCGAATTTGCCGGCGTGTATGATATGGACTCAGGCAAAGCAGAGCGCGTCGCCGCGCAATACGGAACCGCATCGCACAAAAGTCTCGCCGAGCTGTTGGAAAAGGTCGATGCGGTGAGCATTGCGGCGACGACCAAGGCGCATTACGAGCTTGCTATGCAGGCGGTGGAACGGAGCATTCACGTTTTTATGGAAAAGCCTATCACAGAAACGATAGAGCAAGCAACGAAGCTTGTGCAAGCGGCGGAAGCCAAGAAGCTGAAACTGCAAGTCGGGCACATCGAACGGTTTAATTCGGCATTGATGGCATTGGAGCCGTACACGATTGCGCCGTTGTTCATCGAATCCCACCGTCTCGCGCAGTTCAACCCGCGCGGGTCGGATGTGTCTGTTGTTCATGACCTCATGATTCATGACATTGATTTAATTCTGAGCCTCGTCCGTTCTCCGGTTCAGCGCATCGACGCGAACGGGGTTGCCGTTGTGTCGGACAGCGTCGATATTGCCAACGCGCGCTTGCAGTTTAAAAACGGCTGTGTCGCTAACGTGACGGCGAGCCGCATCTCGCAGAACAAAATGCGCAAGATGCGCCTTTTCCAGCACGACTCGTATATCTCTATTGATTTTTCGCAGGGAGTTTCCGAGGTGTTCAGGCTGGTGGATGAAGGCGACCGCGGGCTGAAGCCCACGCTCATGCTCGGCCAGATCGAGCAAGGTAAACGCAAACGCTTGATCGTTTATGAACAGCCGGATATTAAAGAAGTGAACGCGTTGGAATACGAGTTAATCAGTTTCGTCGAATCGGTGCGCGACGGCAAGGAGCCGCTCGTCACCGGCAAAGACGGGCTACAGGCGTTAGAGGTCGCGCAAGAAATTGTGGGGATTATTGAATCTCAAACGCAGAAGAAGATGTAAGATTTTTTTTGACGAAGGTTTCTCACAGAGCCATTCTTTTATTGACGAAGGTGTCTCACCGAGTCACTCTCTTGTGCCAATGCTCGGTCGGAGACCTTCGCGAAAAGGATAACTGTAGGGGCACGTTGTAACGTGCCCCTACGAAGTATGGAAATCCCCGCCCCTCTCCCAGCATGGGAGAGGGGTGTCACGATACGCAGTATCGGGACGGGGTGAGGGCGACCAATATGAAATCTCATATCACCATACAAGACCCAATCCTGAAACGCATCGGCGCACTCGCCGATAAGGAACGAATTTCCGCGCACGTGGTGGGCGGATATGTCCGCGACCTGTTGTTAGGCAAGCCCCAAGG
This sequence comes from Bacteroidota bacterium, assembly GCA_036396395.1. GTDB lineage: Bacteria > Bacteroidota > Ignavibacteria > UBA10030 > UBA10030 > JAKEEG01. Next base: position 7,325 of record DASWKY010000229.1, read on the forward strand.
GGGCAAGCAGGTAAAGGATATTGACATTGTCGTCATTGGCAACGGAGTGGAGTTTGGGGAGAAGGTTGCGAAAGAACTCAACCGCCCGAATCTCGTCACCTTCGAAAAATTCGGCACGGCGATGCTCCAGCTTGACGACGTGAAGCTCGAATTCGTCGGAGCGCGTAAGGAAAGCTATTCCAAAGACTCCCGGAAGCCCAATGTGCAGGTTGGGACGTTAGAAGACGACCTCTCCCGGCGTGATTTTACTATCAACGCCATCGCCGCCTCTCTTAACGAGAA
>DASWKY010000230.1:0-1940 GCA_036396395.1 Bacteroidota bacterium
ACTAGAATCCCGCCTCGCGTACTATTTTTTGTATCTCGCGTTGTTCGTGATCTTTGAGCGGTAACAATGGCTTGCGCGGGTACCCGCCCTTGTATCCCATCAGTGTGGTCGCATACTTCAACCCTGGCACCCCGTACGTCGCCGTGACCGCTTTATTGACTGGAATGACCCGTTCCTGAATCTCCCTCGCTTGCGCGAGCTCGCCGCTTTCAAAACAGCGCTGAATTTCAGAACACTGATTGGGAAGACAATTTGCGGCGGCATGGACTCCCGCGCGGACGCCTATCTCCAATGCCGCCAGCCAGATGCCGACGGTGCCGACTATAAGATTAAATTCACGCGGCACGGCAGAATAGAACGTGCGGAGCTGTTCAACGTTGCCGGCGCTGTCTTTCATGCCGATGATATTCGGATGTTGGCTGAGTGTTTTGACCGCATGGACGGAGATATTGACGTGTGAGAACTTCGGGACATTATAGATGAGGATGGGAATCTCGCTTTGTTCCGCGACATCGGTGTAATACCGAATCAACACCCCGTCGGTCATTGCCTCGCCGTAATAATGTGGCGTGAGCACAAGCGCGGCTCGGACGCCGAGCCGCGCGGCTTTGTTCGTAAGCAAAATCGTATCACGCGTCGACTCGACTCCAGTCCCTGCTATGACAACCCTTTCTTTTGCGGCGTGCTGTACTGTCAATTCTATGAGCTTCAGTTTTTCCTCGGGGGTGAGGAATGCCGTCTCGCTGTTCGAGCCGAGAACCACGTATCCGGCAAGGTCGTCGGAATTCCACCGCTCAAGATTAGAAGTGAATCCGTCGTAATCCACCTCGCCATCCTCTTTGAATGGGGTGACCATCGGGGGCAGGACGCCGTGGAGCGTGCGTTTGGTTGTCAATGATTCCATGGGTTATTTTCGTGCAAACATAAAGGCGCAGTTATTCGTTGCGTGTGCATGAATCTACGAAACAGTACGCAGAACTTCTACACGTCTTTTGGTGTTCTGGTAAATGCAGGGTACCAGTCGGTCATACCGTTCTATTGAAATCTGTTTGCTTCTCGTTGTGTTTCTCGCTAACTTCGCTCATGTTTGTGCCATTTTTTCAGAAAGGTTGTTCATGGCGGTTCGAGTGTTTTTGGCTGTGTGTTGTGTAGTCGTGATAGCCGTCCCGCTCTCGGCGCAAGCGCTTGTCGATATCCGTGGCGTTGTCTCGGATAGCACGACCGGTGAAAAGTTGCCTTTCGCGAACGTTGTAATCCTCAATGAAAATAAGGGCGCCGCGTCAAATATCAACGGCTTCTATCTCATTCCCAACGTGAAGTCCGGAACCTACCAATTAGCCGCCAGCTCAATCGGTTACGGCAGAGAAGTACGAACGGTCACGCTTTTCCCGGGCGACCCAGTGACAGTCAATTTTAAGTTAAAGCCCCAGGCGGTTGAATTTGACGAAGTTGTCGTTACCGACCGCGCGAAACGGGAGTTAACCGAAATCAATACTAGCATCCATGTCATGGAACAGCGGGATATCAAAGCCGTTCCGGTGACGGTGCAGGAAGATATTTTTCGCGCGATTCAGATTCTGCCGGGCATCGTCTCCACGAGCGACGTCAATTCGCATTTTTATGTCCGCGGCGGGTCGGGCGACCAAAATTTGATTCTGCTCGACGGGATGAAAATCTACAATCCCTTCCATGCCTTCGGGATCTTCAGTATTTTTGACTCCGACGTGATTAAAACGACCGAAGTCTATACCGGGGCGTTTCCTCCGGGATTCGGCGGCAGGTTATCATCGGTGGTGAACATGACCACGCGCGAAGGAAATTCCTCGTCGTTTTCCGGCAGGGCGAACATCAATTTTGTTTCCTCAAAATTGCAGTTGGAAGGTCCCCTGTTGCAGGATACGCGCTGGCTCGTCAGCGGGCGTAAATCGCTCTTTAGCGGA
>DASWKY010000231.1:0-5888 GCA_036396395.1 Bacteroidota bacterium
CGATATCACGTCCATACTCGGGTCGTCCATTGACGTTGACGATGTAGCAACGGCAGTGCGGCGAGGATTTGAGGAGCGATGGAACATCGAATTTGAGTCGCGCACGCCCCATATTGCGCATGCGGTTCACGAATTATGAAAACTTCTACTGCAGGTTCCGGTCCTAAACGCGTCACCACCCGCACCATTGCGGACATGAAGCGCGACGGGACGAAGATCGCATGCCTCACCGCATACGACTTTCTCACTGCGCGCTTGATGGACCAAGCCGGCGTCGATCTGATTTTAGTCGGCGACTCTCTCGGCATGGTGTTTCAAGGTCACGAGACGACGCTCGCCGTTACGCTAGATGAAATGATCTACCACACGAAGGCGGTCATCCGCGGCGTTGACCGCGCAATGGTGGTGCTGGATATGCCGTTCATGAGTTACCAGGCGAACGCCGAAGAGGGGTTCCGCAACGCCGGCAGGGTGATGAAAGAAACGGGCGCGGGCGCGGTGAAGTTCGAAGGCGGCGAACGCATTGCCGACCTCGTGCGCATGACGACGCAAGCGGGCATACCGGTTGTTGGTCATCTTGGACTCACGCCACAATCTATACACCAATTCGGCGGCTACCAACCGCGCGGCGCAACCCCGGAGGAAGCAAAACGGATTCTGCGCGAGGCGAAGATATTGGAAGAAGCAGGCGCATTCGCTGTGGTGTTAGAAAAAATACCCGCCAGCCTCGCCGCGAAAGTGACAAAGTCTGTTACCATCCCGACGATTGGTATCGGCGCGGGCGTCCACTGCGACGGTCAGGTGCTCGTCGTATCGGACATGCTTGGCATCTATGAGGATTTTCATCCGAGGTTCGTCAGGCGATACGCAAAACTCGCCGATACGATTCGCGAAGCAGTCGGCGGCTACGTGAAAGATGTGAAGAAAAAGAAATTCCCCTCAGGTAAAGAGAGTTATTAGAAAACTTGCAACACATTCGTCGAACATATGCGCGCTCATAGGATGAAAATGGTGCTTAGCGCCTTAGTCGTGCTGGCGTTGTTGTTCAATCTCTCAAATACGACGGGGAGATTCGAAAAGCCGCGCGTGCTCTCTGCGTTCGATAGCTTGCTGATTCGCTATGATGTTTATGTCGATGAGTTCCTCGCGGAATCGAACGCCCCCGGCGCGGCAATTGCGATTGTGAAGGACGACCGTATCGTTTATATCCGAGGTTTCGGTTCGAGAAAAATCGGAGAAGGCGAACCGGTTGACACCAACACGGCGTTTCGCCTTGCCTCGCTTTCGAAGGGATTCGCCTCCGTACTCACAGCGTTGCTGGTGAAAGACAGCGTCTTGCGCTGGGATGACAAGGTAGTAGCCTATCTGCCGACATTTTCTCTGAAAGACCGTGCCGGCACACAGCGCCTGACCGTCCGAAATTTGTTAAATCACACGACCGGATTGGTTCCGAACGCGTTCGACAATTTAGTCGAAGCGAACACATCATTCGACGTGCTCATGAAACGGCTGAAGGAGGCTCCCTCCGTTTGCCGTGTGGGTGAATGTTATTCTTACCAGAATGTTGCTTTCAGCTTGATTGGCCCCGTTATCGAATCGGCGACCGGACGGAAATACGAAGACCTGGTGCGCGAGCGAATTTTAGAGCCGTTGGGAATGCATACGGCGTCTGTTGGCAAAGAAGGATTGACGGAGACAGGGAATTTCGCCTACCCGCACGTGCTGAGAAACAGGCGGTGGCTTTCAACGATAGTCAAAGACAGATACTATAATGTGGAGCCGGCGGCGGGTGTGAACGCGAGCATTTTTGATATGGCGCAGTGGTTGCGCGCAATGATGGGAGGCATGCCAAATGTTGTCCCGCCCGATGTCGTTGCAACTGTCAGCGCGCCGCAGGTCCGCACTCCTGATGAAGCATACCGGTTTAACAAGAGCAAGCGTTACCGGTCGGCACAATACGGGTTGGGCTGGCGAATCCTCGACTATGAGGGCAACCGGCTGGTGTTTCATAGCGGCGGCGTTCAAGGATATTCATCCCACATTGCCTTTCTCCCTGAAAAAAACATCGGTATCGTCGTGTTGCAAAATTCTTCAAACGATTATTCTTTCGTGTACGATTTCTTTGACCTCTATCTGGGAATATCGTAGTTTTATTAAGAATTATAGCGTCTTCTGCCTTTACGTTTTTATTTGAAATGTTGTGGCAGATAGATATCTTTAGGTTATTGAGAAAATTGCTATTTCGAGCGTATCTGGCTATCTTTTAAAAAATGGAGGGAATGGATATGACGCCTCATGATATAGAAACTGAAGTACTTAAACTCAATCCAAGCGCCAGAGCTAAATTAGCAGAGAAACTTCTTCAAAGTTTGGAAACTCTTTCAGACCAAGAAAATGAAAAGCTGTGGGCTGAGGAGGCATTGCGTCGGCATCAAGAAATACTGAATGGGACAGCGACAATGATTCCAGCAGAGACAGTGTTTCAAGAGGCTCGAAAGCGAGTAGGATGATATAGAAAAGCTCTTGCAATGAATGATCTTCCAACGCCTCGAACACTCTTCGAGGCTTTCTTGTTTACACACGTATTTTTCTCTATCTTTGCACACCATGCCAAAGAAAAAACTCAACATCCTTGTTTCCAACGACGACGGAATCGACGCTCCTGGAATTTACGCGCTCGTGCAGGAACTAAGAAAAATCGGGACAGTCACGGTTGTCGCGCCCGATAAACAGCAGAGCGCGGTCGGGCACGCCATTACGATGAACTATCCTCTGCGCGTAAAGAAATTCTACAAAAACGGCAAGCTCTTCGGCTATGCGGTAGAGGGCACGCCCGCCGATGCGGTCAAGTTCGCCGTACGCGCGTTATTGAAAAAAATGCCCGATATTCTCGTCTCCGGCATCAACCACGGCTCGAATACCGCCATCAGCATCATTTACTCTGGTACGGTTTCCGCCGCGCTCGAAGGGACAATCCTCGGCATCCCATCCGTTGCGTATTCGCTCACGACGTTCGGTCCCGCGGATTTTCGTTATGCGGCGAAATTCGCCCGCCGTTTCACGAACATGACGGCGAAGGAAGGATTGCCGAAAGGCACGCTGGTGAACGTCAATATCCCGCCTGTGAAAGAGAAAGATATTCGCGGCGTGGTGATTACGCGGCAAGGGAAGTCCGTGTGGTACGACCACTTCGAAGCGCGCCGCGACCCCGGCAACAAGGAATACTACTGGCTTACCGGCTCGTTAGAGGAAACCGATAGGGGCCGCGACATTGACCAGTGGGCGGTGAAAAACAAATACGTCTCCGTAACCCCGATACAGTACGACCTCACCGATTACAAGATGCTGAACGTGATGAAACGGTGGGGCGTGGAGAAATTGAAGTAAGTGTGCCTTCTCATTATCCCCCTCTTGAGGGGGATTAAGGGGGAGGTCTTCGATCTCAAGGAATCAATCATTTTTAATAAAGGGGATATGATGACCAGGACACAATTGTTTGTGGTAGTTCTCTTAGTGTGTACGGTTTCTGCTCTCATAGCGCAAGACGCAAAACCCATTGCCATAGTGATTCACGGCGGGGCGGGGACGATACGCCGCGAGAACATGCCGCCGGAACGTGAGAAGGCGTATCGCGAGAAATTAGAAGAAGCCTTGAACGCCGGCTATGCGGTGTTGAAAAACGGCGGGAGCAGTCTCGACGCGGTCGAAGCGACGATTCACGTGATGGAAGACTCGCCGCTCTTCAACGCGGGCAAGGGCGCGGTATTCACCAGTGAAGGCACGAACGAACTCGACGCCGCCGTCATGGACGGCGCGATGCTCAAAGCCGGCGCAGTCGCGGGACTCAAGCGCATCAAAAGCCCGATTACCCTCGCGCGGTGGGTGATGGAAAAATCTCCCCACGTGATGATGGTCGGCGAAGGCGCAGAGACGTTCGCAAAACAGAATGGGATGGAGTTTGTGGACCCAAGCTACTTCCGCACTGAACAGCGATGGAATCAACTACAACAAGCGAAGTCGCGGGAGCAACAGCAACGGTCATCCGAACAAGAAAGTTCAACAAAGAAACCGGGCGAGCCGGGAGGTGATGACATTGACGACCATAAATTCGGAACGGTGGGGTGCGTTGCGTTGGATAAAAACGGTAACCTCGCCGCGGGCACCTCGACGGGCGGCACGACGAATAAAAAATTCGGACGCGTGGGCGATGTGCCCATCATCGGCGGCGGGACGTATGCAAACAACGCGACCTGCGGCGTTTCCTGTACCGGTACGGGCGAGTACTTTATCCGCTCGGTCGTCGCGCACGACGTCTCCTCTCTGATGGAATATAAAGGCATGACGCTCAAAGCCGCCGCCGACCTCGTGGTCATGGACAAGCTGGTCAAGATGAAAGGCGACGGCGGGCTGATCGCGATGGACGCCAAAGGCAACATCGCCATGCCGTTTAACACCTCCGGCATGTACCGGGGCTATATCGATATAAACGGGAAGATGGAGATTAGTATCTACAAGGAGTAGAGACGTTGCTTACAACGTCTCGTATTAATAACAAGACTCCCGAAGTTTCTAAAACTTCGGGAGTCTGTTTCCTACTTTCTTACCGATGGAGTTCTCGTTAATCCCCGAACGGGCTGGTGATTTGCTTTGTATCCCACCGCTTCAAATAATCATCCGTCACGGCTTTGACCACTCCGCCTAAGAGAATTAACCCGATAAGGTTCGGAATCGCCATCAAGGCGTTTCCGATATCGCCGAAATTCCACACGATCTGCAGGTATTTTCCCTGGAACACCGCGCCGGCGAACACGAACGCGCAAAAAAGATAGCGGTAGGGCATGGTTGATTTCACCCCCCAGAGATATTTCGCCCCCTGCTCGCCGTAGTACGACCATCCGATGAGCGTCGTATAGCCGAAGAGGAGACTGCTCAAACTGACAATCCATCCGCCTAAATTAGAACCTAACCCGACTGCGAATGCCGACTTCGTCAGCTCCGTGCTCGTCAATCCGGTTGTGTGCGGGTGCAAGTTGGAGTTAAGAATCACAAACGTCGTCATACTGCACACGATAATCGTGTCAATGAACGTACCCATCATGGCGACCATCCCTTGGGCGGTGGCTTCATTGCCTTTGGCGGCGGCGGCGGGAATGGAGCACGAGCCGATGCCGGATTCGTTGGAGAGCGTTCCGCGCGCGACGCCGTAACGGACGGCTTCCTTGACCGTATGGCCGAGGAATCCGCCGACAAGCGCTTCATTCGTCAATGCAGACCGGAAGACGATGCCGAAGATTTCAGGGATGTTGGTGAAATTTGCAAGAATGACGTACACTCCCGCGCCCATATAGAGCACGATCATGCCCGGCACGAGCCGCTCCGCGACGACGGCGATGCGCTTGATGCCCCCGATGATGACCACGCCGGTCAGAACCGCAAGCATGATACCGGTAACGACAAACGGAAGTCCGAAGTCGCTGTTGAGTGCAAGCGAGATGGAGTTCGATTGCGCCATATTGCCGCTCCCGAACGTCGCCATAAAGATAACAGCGACGGAAAACCAGAGCGCGAGAAATTTTCCTAAACTTTTATTTTTAAGCCCGTCGCGCAGGTAGTACATCGCGCCGCCGCTGTACGTTCCGTCGGCGGTTTTAATTCTGTATTTCAGTCCAAGCATGCCTTCGGCGTATTTGGTCGCCATGCCGAACACTGCCGTCATCCACATCCAGAACGGCGCGCCGGGTCCGCCGCTTGCGATGGCGGTTGCCACGCCGGCGATGTTTCCGTTGCCGACCGTCGCGGCGAGCGCAGTCATCAGCGCCTGGAACGGCGTCACGTCGCCCGTCCGGTTCTGCATATCCGATTTATCCCGCCCGCGCAACATGAACTTG
>DASWKY010000232.1:0-1665 GCA_036396395.1 Bacteroidota bacterium
GACTGCGCCCAAGCGTGATGATGCCGTGATTCTGCATCAGGATCACGCGGGGTATTGTTTTATACCGCTTGATAAATGTCTTCGTTAGTAAATGAATACGCTGTGCAAGTTTAAACCCCGGGTCGGTGTACGGGACAAACACCGACGCGGGACCACAACAGACGATTTCGTCGGGAAAAATCCGTTTCACGGCAAACTCGCCCGCTCGCGGGGAACAGAGGATTTGATTGACGGCGATCGCGTGCGTGTGTCCGACGTATTCGACGCCGGGTAGAGTCAAGCAATACGCATGAAACAACGCCTCGACGGAAGGTTTTTTGCTCCTCCGGTCAACGCGGCTGGCGAGCAAAGCAGATTCAACGGCGGCGTCCGTCTGCCGGTTTTTTTTTAGAAGCGACAGCAAAACGTTTGAGTTACACTCCACAACGTCACGCCGCTGTAGCGTGGAAAGATTCGAGCCGCTTGCCTTAATGAGAAACCGGTCGGCACTCAGGCGTGCGGACGTATTCCCCTCCCCCAGAATCGCCATCCCGCGGTCGCTTCGCCCCAACTCATGCGAGATCTTAAGCAGGTTGCCGATTTTTTCGGCTCGAGATTTCTGCATTTAATATTTCCCGTAGATGGGCCCGAAGTTGGCGCAGGCGCGAAAGTCTGCGCTCTGCGGGTCGTGTGCGCCAAATTCCGCCCAGGCACTTGGACGAAATATCTTTTCCTCGTCAACGTTGTGCATGTAGACAGGAATTCGTAACATCGACGCCAGCGTGATCAAGTCATGCCCTATGTGGCCGAAACTCAAGGAGCAGTGATTTGCGCCCCAGTTATTCATAACGGAATAGACATCGCTGAACGGTCCCTTCCCGTTGAGATTCGGGGCAAACCAAGTCGTCGGCCATGTCGGGTTTGTGCGTTCGGTCAGTGTACGATGGACTTCTTTGGGCAGTTCGACCGTCCATCCTTCAGCGATTTGCAGTGCAGGACCAAGCCCCTTTACGATGTTCATGCGCGCGGCAGTGACCGGCATTCCTCCACGCGTACGGTAGCTCGAAGAAAATCCGCCGCCGCGAAAATATTCTGCAATTGCCGAGTACCACGTCGTTGCCTCAAGGCATTTCGCCGCTTCTGCGGGAGTAATATCCCAGAACGGTTTCATCGCCGGCTTACCGCCAACGCGCTGTTCACCCGTTCCGTCAAGCGCCGCAGGACCTGAATTGCTTAAGTGCAAGAATCCCTGTTTCGCTACTCCGGAGAGTTTCTGCCGCGTCACCCGCCGAACGGATTCAGGGCTCCAGTACGTCCTCACGTCGGCAAACACCTGAGCGGTGCCGCTTAACAAATTGCCAAACAGCATGGTCGTGGCATTCAGAGCGTCGTTCTCCGTTGCGACAATATACGGCTGGCGGATTCCATTCCAGTCGAACGACGAACAGAGCATCGCTTCGAGGAAATCCCCGTTGGGGAAATGGTCAGTCCATTGCCGCTGTCCTTGAAAACCGGAAGCAATGGCATTATGGCCGAGCGCTTCTTCGCCGAAGCCGAGTTCTGCCAGCCGGGGATTCCCCACCATGAGGTCGCGGGCAATGAGCGCCATCTTCACGCATGTTTCCCAATCCTTATCTTTCTGAGTACGACCGCGCCGCGCGCCCGGAGGGTTGACATTCTCGCCTT
>DASWKY010000233.1:0-2638 GCA_036396395.1 Bacteroidota bacterium
GTTTGGAAAGATTGTATTATCAATTTCGTCATAGAAAGGGATTCATATGAAACGAATCATTCGACTTTTTCTCTTCGTCCTTTTCCCAGTTCTTCTTTCTGCCCAAGACCTTTCGCTCGACCTGCTGCGCCTCAAAGAAGAAATTGCCACGCGTGGCAAACAGATGGATTACGTCTACGGACTGGCGGACGATATCGGACACCGACTCACTGGCAACCCCGGAGGAGAAAAAGCTGAAAAAGAGGTTGCTGATTGGCTAAGGGCGATCGGATTGGAAAATGTTCGTCTGGAACCTTTCCGCATGGAGTCGCGCTGGACGCGCGGAACGGCTTCTGCTCAGCTTGTTTCACCGGTTTCCCGCTCGCTCACAGTCGCGTCGTACACATGGACCCCAAGCACCCCCGGTAATGGAATTCAAGGTCATCTGGTGGATGGCGGAACAGGCAAGCCGGAAGAGATCGCCGCAGTGAAATCGAAAATGCGGGGCGCAGTAGTGTTGGTCGCTCCGGCGGGAGTGACGTTAGATGAGGTGATTGGCAACTTCTACCGAACGCCGCTCTTTGTAGAGGAATGCGCTAAGGCAGGCGCATTGGCAGTTCTCATTGCATCGGATAAAGACCGAACGCTGTTGTATACTGCTCCCGTTTCTTTTAATGCGGAAGTATCGTCTGTGGCGACGCTCTCGATTGCTCGCGAGGATGTTGACCTTCTGCGAAGATTACTCGGCAAGTCGAATGTGCCAAACGCCGCAAAAGATGTACGAATCCGCGTTGCTGTCAAAAACACGACAGGCTCGGCGTTTTTAGCAAACAATGTCGTTGGAGAAATTCGGGGAAGCGAGAAGCCGGAAGAAGTTATTCTCCTCGGGGCTCACTTGGATTCGAACGACCTCGGTCCGGGCGCGCTGGATAATGCGGCGGGATGCGCGGCTCTGCTTGAGACCGCCCGTGCTATTAAAAATCTCGGCTTACAGCCGAAGCGGACAATCCGATTCGTTTTCTTCATGGGCGAGGAAGAAGGGATGATAGGTTCGACGGAGTATGTGAAACGGCATTATGCGGACATGGACAATATCGTTGCGAACCTGAATATGGATATAGGGGCCGGGAAGCCTCTGGGCTGGTTCTCGATGGGCAGAACCGACCTCGACCCGGAAATTCGAGCGCTCATGCAACCACTGGGGTATCATCCAGACAGCGTCATGATTGTCAACGCCGCATTTGCGGCGACGGACAATGCGGCGTTCATGGCGGCGGGCGTGCCGAATCTCGTCATGTTGCAGGACGACGCTTCGTATTTTCCGGTGCACCATACTGCGGCTGACACACCGGATAAAATCGTGCGCGAAGATTTTGCCGAGTGTGTTACGACACTGGCGATGACCGCCTATCTTATGGCGAGTCAAGACCAGCGTTTCGGAAGAAGGCTGACGGAAACGGAAATTGAAGAAATGATTCGCACGTCCAACATCGAATACCAGTGGCGTGCGGCGAATATTTGGCCCCTGCAATGAGCAGTAGTTCGCGTACGACTTATCAAATCATTTGGGAGACAGTACGGCACATTCCTAAAGGCAACGTTGCGACATACGGTGAAGTGGCGGAGCAGAGCGGGTTCCCGCACCACGCGCGGCTGGTAGGCTATGCGCTTCATAACCTGCCGTCGAAATCAACTATACCGTGGCACCGCGTGATCAATGCACGAGGGGAAATTTCCTTGCGAACTACGGGAGAGAATCATTCAAAACAACGCAGGCTTTTGGAGAAAGAGGGCGTACAGTTTAGAGGCAACAAAGTTGATTTGAAACGATACGGGTGGTTAAGTAGACTACGGAAATGAACTAAGGAGACGACAATGGAAATGCGAATAGAAAAAGATTCACTCGGCGACCGGAAGATACCCAAAGATGCGTACTATGGCGTACAGACAGACCGAGCGCTGGAAAATTTCCCTATTAGCGGGTTAAAACCGAAGCCGTCTTATGTCGATGCGACAATTCACATTAAACGAGCGGCGGCGGTAGTCAATAAAGACCTTGGCTTGCTCGACGCAAAAATATCCGACGCAGTCATCAAGGCGGCTGACGAGATTTTGGGCGGCAAGTTGAGAGAATGGTTTGTAGTGGACGTGTATCAAGCGGGAGCGGGCACTTCTCACAATATGAATTGCAACGAAGTGCTTGCCAATCGCGCAATTGAAATTCTCGGCGGGCAAAAAGGCGACTACAAGACCGTCAGCCCTAACGACCACGTAAATATGGCGCAGTCCACGAACGATGTCTGCCCGACTGCGATTCGAGTCGGCGCACTGTTAGAGGTGCGAAAGCTCCTCCCGGTAATAGAGAATCTCGAAAAAGCTCTCCTGCAGAAGGGGAAGGAATTCGACAGTATTGTGAAATCCGGTAGGACGCATCTCATGGATGCAGTGCCGGTTCGGCTGGGGCAGGAATTTACGGCGTACGGGATGAACATCCGCAAGCACCGTAAAGCGATTGAGCAAGCCGCGGAGACTTGTAAAGAACTCGGCATCGGTGGCACGGCGACCGGGACTGGCTTGAACGCGCATCCCCAGTATCGCTCCAAAATGGTTGAACAGTTGACAAAGCAGACCGGAATTCAGTTCAAGATGGCGGAAGATT
>DASWKY010000234.1:0-5740 GCA_036396395.1 Bacteroidota bacterium
GGGCGAACACCCGATGCGCCCATCACAAAGGAAGTGAAACCGACTGCCGCCATCGCCTGGAAAAAGATTGCCTACGGAGAAATCAAGAGGCGCGGAAAGACGATTCAATTAGTCGATTGCCCACCCGACCAGGGCATTACGCTCAAAGGAAAATTGAAACTACGGGAAAACAAGAAGACGTGGAATGAGTTAAAAGAGCCCCTTCGCTCAGTGTACATCGACACAGGTGAAAATGGCATCTTCTCACGCTCGGAGTTTGAGGCGATTGCCACGCCCGGACAAATGCAGTACGTGACACCGGAAGAAATCGCCGAACACGTCATTTACGAAATCAAGGGCGGCAACACGGGGCACGACGTCATCAACGCGCTCGATAATGCCACGATGGGTCCTACCTACCGGGCGGGCTACCTGTACGAAAGCGCGCTGAATCAACTCAAGTCGCTCGAAATAAAGCACAACACCCGCAGTATCGCGTTCGAAATCCTCGGTCCCCCGCGGCTCTCCAAGCTCCTCTACGAAGCATTTCTGCTTCACTTGACATTCGGCTCGATGAAAGCAGTCGTGAGAGCGACGGCAAAAGTTCTTTCCCGCCGGCTTGAAGCAGAAATCAGAAAGAACAAACAACTGCGCTCGCAAATCATTTCCATCGGCATTCCCATTCTCTTATCCGACGGCACGACGTTGCTCCGCGGCGCAGATATGAAAATACCTCCCTATCGCGGCGAAAACGAACTACCCATCTCGCCCAAGGCTGTCGACCTCTGGGCGCATGACGGCTGGGTTGACCTGCGCGCGCAGAATCTCGACCGGTGGCGGCGACGTTTCCAAACCATCATAGACGAGGTGACACGAGCCGCGGATACCTCCTCCCGCCATCTACGAAACAAAGAATTCTGGAATCATTTCGAGGATATTGACCCCGGAAAACTCGCCGGCTGGATTTTCTCAGAGGAAGAACACGGGAAGCGGATGAAAGCCTAGTAATTTCGAATTGCGAATTTGAGACCTCTGAAAAAGCCTCAGTATGGTGTCATTCCGAGTTCGCCGCGGCGAACGAGGAATCTCATCGTTATATTTGAACGAAAAAATGAGATTCCTCGTCGCTTTGCTCCTCGGAATGACATCTTAATTCTATTTTTCAGAAGTCTCAATTCGAAATTCGCTCACTCGTATCGCAATGCGTCAATCGGGTCGAGATTCGCGGCTTTCCACGCCGGGTACACGCCGAACACAATACCGATGAACGCACACAGGGCGAACCCGATCAGCGCCCAGTCGACGGGAATGATCGGCGGAAATTCAAAGATGAGCGCGGTGACGTTGCCGCCGAGAATCCCCAGCGCAATCCCGACAATCCCGCCAATTTGACACAAGACTACCGCTTCGGCGATAAACTGCAACAGGATCGCATTCTTGCGCGCACCGATGGCTTTCCGCACGCCGATTTCTTTCGTCCTCTCGGTCACGGAAACGAGCATGATGTTCATGATGCCCACCCCAGCCGCGAGCAACGAAATAAAACTTATGAACCCGATCCCGATCTTCACGTAAAACGTAAACTCGTTGAACTGTTGAATGAGCGACTCGTTCGAAAAAATCGAGAAATCGTCCTCGCCGCCCGGTTCGACTTTACGGGCCAGTCGGAGTATAAAACGGGCTTCCTCCACCGCATCCTCGAATTGCTCCGGCGTTTTGGACTTCACCATGATGTTCAACGAGCGGTCCTTGCCGAAATTCGTTAAGAAGGTCGTCAACGGAATTACGACAAAATTATCCTGAGTCCCTCCGAGAGATGTCCCTCTCGATTCCAATAATCCGATCACATGATAATTCACGCCGTCAATGCGCACCTCGGAGCCGAGAGCGTTGCCGCGAGGGAATAATGTTTCTATTACATTGTCGCCCAGAATAATAACCGCGCTCGCACGCTGTACTTCACTATCCGTAAACGTCCTTCCTTCTTTGATGCTCCAGTTGTTCGTGTACAAACCGTCCGGCGTCTCTCCGGCAACACCGATGTTGGGATTGGTTTTTTCTCCGCCGCTTTGCACAATCCGCCCGCCACGCCATCCTTCTATCCCGATATACTCCGCCTGCGTCATCCGTTCTTCGACCTGAAGCGCCTGCTCGTAGGTTATGTCTTTTCGCTGGCGCAGTTTTGCCCATTCCGAACGGTTACCCGTGCGGATGGCGGGCATTCGCTGGATCTGAAACGTGTGCGCGCCGAGGTCACTCAAGCCCGTCTCGATGCTGTTTTGCAAAACTCGCACCGCCGTCATCACGCCGATAATCGAAAACACGCCTACGACAATACCGAGCAGAGTCAACGTCGAACGAAGTTTGTTCGCTTTGATGGCTCCCAACGCAATAGAAAGTATTTCTGGAAAGTTCATAATTATTCGTACCGCAGAGCGTCTATGGGGTCGAGATTCGCGGCTTTCCATGCGGGATAGACGCCGAAGGCTATGCCGATGAACGCGCACAGCACAAATCCGAAAAAAGCCCAATCGACAGGAAAAATAGCGGGCACTTCAAATACCAGTGCCATCAAGTTACCGCCGAGAATACCGAGAGCAATGCCAATCAAGCCGCCGATCTGGCACAAGACAACCGCTTCTGCAATGAACTGCATCAGGATCGCGCTTTTGCGTGCGCCGATAGCTTTGCGGATACCGATTTCCTTCGTCCGCTCCGTCACGGAAACAAGCATGATGTTCATGATCCCGACGCCAGCCGCCAAGAGAGAAATAAAACTGATAAACCCGATTCCTAATTTTACATAATACGTGAAGTTGTTAAAATTTTCAATCAGCGAATCGTTGGAGAAAATGGAAAAATCGTCTTCTTCGCCCGGGTCGACTTTTCGTGCCGCCCGTAAAATAAACCGCGCTTCTTCAACCGCGTCGTCATAAACGTCCGGACCTTTCGCACGGATCATGATATTGACCGTGCGGTCTTTCCCGTACTGGTTCAGCAATAGTGTCAGCGGGATAACGGCAAAGTTATCCTGGTTGCCGCCCATCGAGGAGCCTTTGTTTTCCGTCGTCCCGATGACAGTGTACCGGTGCCCGTCCACTTTGACCACCGAGCCGACCGCGCCTCCGCGGGGAAAAATCTTTTCGACGACGTTCGCGCCAAGCACGATGACATTCCGGCTGTGGTGCACGTCGTCATTCGTGATCGACCGTCCATCCTTGATCGTCCAGTTATTCGTCGGAAATCCTTGCGGCGTTTCGCCGTAGAACGTCACAACCGGATTCGTCTTCTCTCCGTCTGGGGCGGCGACAATTTTGCCTTGTTCAAACGCTTCGATGCCGATATACTCGGCAAGGGTCATTTTCTCTTCTACCTGAAGCGCCTGTTCGTACGAAATGTGCGGCCTGTTGCGGATGCGCGCCCATTCCTTCCTGCTCATATTCACCATGCGCGGGAATTTTTCCATCTGGAACGTATGAGCGCCCAACACGCTCAAGCCGCCCTCAATACTGTTCTGCAGTACTCCGACAGCCGTCATCACGCCGATGATGGAGAAGACGCCGACAACGATGCCGAGCAGTGTCAGGGTGGAGCGCAATTTATTCGCGCGAATAGCGACAAGCGCGATGGAAAGAACTTCCCGGAAATCCATATGCTATTCGTACCTCAAGGCGTCAACAGGGTCAAGACGCGAAGCCCGGTATGCCGGCAGAAAACCGGAAATAATGCCCACGAGCACCGAGACGAACAGTGCGATGACCACCACGCTGATGGGCATCGACGTCGGCATCACCTGGTCGATGATCAGGCTCAGCGGAAATGCGATCACAATCCCAATCATCCCGCCGAGAAGACAAATGCTCGCCGCCTCGATGAGGAATTGGAGCAGGATGCTTCTGCGCGGCGCGCCGATTGCTTTACGTATGCCGATCTCTTTCGTCCGCTCCGTGACCGAAACGAACATAATGTTCATGATACCGATACCGCCCACGAACAGCGACAGTCCGGTGATAAATAACCCGACGGCAGCAATCACGCCACCGATGGCGTTGAATGTCTGGATAAGCAATTCCTGCTGGTTGATGGCGAAATCATCTTTTCCGCCCGGTTCAATGCGGCGCGCCTTGCGCATAATCCCGCGAAGCTCTTCCTTCGTATTTTCCAAATCTTCAAGGCTGGTGGCTTTCACCCAAATATCGACGCCACTACGGAACGACCGGAATTCCCGAAAGAAACGAAAGATAGGAACATACACGCGCGTATCCATCGTCTGGCCGAACATGCTTCCCTGCTTCTCGAGCACCCCGACAATGCGGTATGGATGACTGCCGAGTTTGACCGATTTCATGATCGGATTTTCGTTCGGAAATAAGTTCTCGGCGATATCCGAACCGATCACACAGACCGGCCTTCCGCCACTCACTTCGAGCGCGGTCATAAACCTGCCGAGCGTGAGACTCGTGCCGACTGTCTCAATAAACTCCTCATCGGTCCCGACGACAATCGCGCCCTCGACAACTTTGGGCCCGTACTTCACGTTGGTGAGCGTGCCGCTGACCGGCGTCACGGTTGCGGCGAGTGTCGCGCTCTTCTCGATCGCCTTCGCATGTTCCATTTTGATGTCGCGGCGGTTGCGTAACTCCCACCATTCTTGCTGCCCCGCCCACGGGAACTTCTGCACGTACAGCACATCCGCCCCGATTTTGGCGATGCTGGAATTAAACGCCTGGTTCAAGCCCTCGATTGCCGTGCCCATCAATGTCACCGACACAATGCCGATCACAATGCCGAGCGTGGTCAAGACCGAGCGCATTTTATTTGCCCGTATCGCCTGAAAGGCGATCAGGAGGCCTTCTCTGATGTCGGTAAGTAAGATGAGCATAGTTATGCCTGTGCCGGTTGATAGGGGACGCGTTTGCGTCGGGGTACGTTCTTGTCGCTTTCCACGTTTCCATCGCGTACGCGTATGATGCGGTGCGCGTGCTCGGCGATGTACTCTTCGTGCGTCACCAGAATAATCGTGTTGCCTTCCTCGTGCAGTTTTTCAAACAAGCCCATAATCTCATCGCCTGTTTTCGTATCGAGGTTACCCGTCGGCTCGTCGGCAAGTATAATAGAGGGATTGTTGACCAACGCCCGCGCAACGGCTACACGCTGGCGTTGTCCGCCGGAAAGCTCGTTCGGCTTGTGGTGCATGCGGTCCGCCAAACCCACTTTGCCGAGCGCTTCTTGTGCCAGCCGCTTGCGCTCGCCGGAAGACTTGCCGCCGTAGATGAGCGGCAGTTCGACGTTGTGGAGCGAATCCGACCGCGCCAACAGGTTGAACGTCTGGAACACGAAGCCGATTTCCTTGTTCCGGATTTTTGCAAGCTCGTTATCGTTCATCTCGCTCACGTTCACGTCGTTGAATAGATACAATCCCGACGTCGGCGTATCCAGACAGCCGATGATATTCATGAGCGTAGATTTACCGGAACCGGACGGTCCCATAATGGCGACGTACTCATTCCGTTTAATATCAATCGAGACGCCATCGAGCGCATGCACTTCCTGGTCGCCCATCACGTAATGCTTTTTGATATTTTGAAGCTGGATGACTGTTGACATAGACGTTCCTTTTATTGTAATTCCTTGAGTTTTTTCTCAATCTCTTTGCGGCGGTCGGGATTTGAATCCATTGCCATCGCTTTTTGGTACAACTCCCGCGCTTCCTTTTTTTGCCCCTTCAATTCATACGCCCCTGCCAGTCTGCGAAGCGACG
>DASWKY010000235.1:0-3453 GCA_036396395.1 Bacteroidota bacterium
CCCCCCCCCCCCCCGACTGCGCCGTTGCGCGCGTTGATTTTTGATTCCGTGTTCGATGAGTACCGCGGGGCGGTGGCGTATGTGCGGATCGTTGACGGGCGAATACGGGAGAAAGACAAGATTCGTTTTTTTTCGACAGGCAAGGAGTTTCAGGCTGAAGACGTCGGGATATTTGAAATGCACCGCAAGCGGGTCGGAGAACTTCTCGCTGGGGACGTCGGTTATATTATCGCAGGCATTAAGGACGTCCACGAGACGAAAGTCGGCGATACCATTACGGCGGCGGAGAACCCCGCAACAGCTCCGTTACCGGGGTATAAAGAGGTGAAGCCGATGGTCTTCAGCGGCGTGTACCCGTCGAACAGCGACAACTTTGCCGAATTGCGTGATGCGTTGGAAAAATTACGGATGAACGACGCCGCCCTGCAGTTTGAGCCGGAGTCGTCGGTTGCGCTTGGGTTCGGATTCCGGTGCGGGTTTCTCGGGTTGCTCCATATGGAGATTATCCGCGAACGGCTCGAACGGGAATACAACCAGTCGCTCATTAACACGGTGCCCAACGTCGAGTACCGTGTAACGAAAACAGACCGCGGTGTGGTGCTGGTCGATAACCCGGCGACGATGCCGCCCGCGGGAGAAATCGAAAAAGTGGAAGAGCCGTACGTCAAGGCGCAAATCATCACGCCGACGGAATACATCGGTAGTATCATGAAACTGTGCATGGAGCGGCGCGGCGTTCACAAGAACACGACGTACCTCAGTCCGGAGCGCGCGGATGTTCATTTTGAATTGCCGCTCGCAGAAATTATTTTTGATTTTTATGACAAGCTCAAGTCAATGTCGCGGGGCTATGCGTCGCTCGACTACGATTTCATCGACTATCGCGAATCCGAGCTTGTGAAACTCGACATTCTGCTTAACGGCGAGCAGGTGGACGCACTCTCGACAATTGTGCACCGGATCAAGTCGTACGAGTGGGGACGGAAACTGTGTTCGAAATTGCGAGAACTGATTCCAAGACAAATGTTTGAAGTGGCGATTCAAGCCGCTATCGGCAGTAAGGTGATTGCGCGGGAAAGCATCAGCGCTATGCGGAAGAACGTCCTTGCCAAATGTTATGGCGGCGATATCTCCCGCAAACGCAAACTTCTTGAGAAGCAAAAAGAAGGCAAAAAACGTATGAAACAGGTAGGCAGAGTCGAGATACCGCAGGAGGCATTTCTCGCTGTGCTATCTATGGAAGACTAACGGAAAGGACACCCATGTCTCAACAAGAACACGAGAACAAACAACAGGAACAAAAGCCTTCCACGCTTGCGGAAAAAACAAAGGCATTCTTCAAAGAATTTTTCATTGTGCTTGGAGCGTTTTTGTTCCTGAATAACTTCGTGCTTGCTTCGTTCATGGTGCCTACCGGCTCGATGGAAAACGAGGTGATGGCGGGCGACTTGCTCTTCGTGAACAAATTCGTCTATGGAGGAACGTCTCCGCGGAACATACCGTTTACCAACGTGCGCCTGCCGTGGTTTCGCGTTCCCGCGTTTCAAGACGTCGAGCTGGGAGACGTGATTGTGTTTGTCTTCCCCGGTTTTCGCGATGAGGTTGACCCGGAGGAATTCACTTTCTATCTCAAGCGGTGTGTAGGATTGCCCGGCGATACAATTCAAATTACCAACAGGGTGCTCCACGTCAATGGAGCGCAATTCCCGCTCCCGCGCAATTTAAAATTCAACCGCCGCGAAATCATGCCGCAGGGAATGGCCGTGGAAGGGATTTTCCCGAAGGGCGCGCCGTGGAACGAAGATAATTACGGTCCCATAGTTGTGCCCCGGAAAGGCATGTCGATTGCCTTGAACAGCGAGAACATTTCGGCGTGGGAAGCATTCATCAAGCGCGAAGGACATACTCCCCGGCTTGTCGACGGTAACGTGATACTCGACGGGCAGGAAGTCTCAGAGTATATCATCGAGCAGGATTATTTATTCGGCATGGGTGATAACCGGGACAACAGTCTCGACAGCCGTTACTGGGGATTTATCCCAACCGAGAATATCGTCGGCACGCCGTTGATTGTGTACTGGTCGTGGGATCCGAATATCCCCATTTATTCTATTTTTGATAAACTGGCGTCAGTGCGGTTGAGCCGCGTAGGAACGCTTATACGATGAACGAAGAATCAGTACAACTTGAGTCGCAAGAAGCGGCAGAGCAGGAAGCGGGGAAAGGCGAGCATGTTCGCACATTCGTCGGATATGTCAAGACAGTGCTCATCACTCTTGTTGTTGCGTTAGTGCTCAAGACGTTTGTTATCGAGGCGTTTCGTATTCCTTCAAGTTCGATGGAAGAGACGTTGCTTGTCGGAGATTTTTTACTCGTGAATAAATTGGCGTACGGCATTCGCACGCCCCGGTTTCTTCCGTTGACGGATATCGCTGTTTCGACGTACTATGTGCCCGCGTTCAAGAATGTCAGGCGCGGAGAAATTGTCGTCTTTGAATTTCCCGGGTCGTATGACCGGTCGGATGACGAAGAGCCGGTGAATTACATCAAGCGCTGTATCGGCTTGCCCGGCGATGTAGTGCAGATAATTGAAGGTCAGGTATACATCAACGGCAGTCCCGTCGGTCTGCCGCGTTATGCTCTGCAAAACGGGTCGAACGGCGCCGCATCGCATTACCGTTCTCGGCTTTTTCCGTGGGGCTTTGGCTTTACCGAGCAACGTTATGGACCGCTTGTCGTTCCGAAAAAAGGTGACCGGATCGACCTGACGGAAGAAAACCTCAGTCTTTGGCGTTCGCTGATAATACGTGAAGGGCATGCCGTTCGGTTTGAAGGCAAAGACCTGATTCTGATTGACGGAGAGCTTGCCGCCAATTACACAGTTGAGCAGAATTATTATTTTGTGATGGGTGATAACCGGGATAACAGTCTCGATAGCCGATACTGGGGGTTCGTTCCGGAAGAAAATCTGATTGGGGAAGCGTTGGTGGTATATTGGTCGTGGGACCCGGACGTGCCGGTGAGCAACGTTTGGGACAAACTCGTCAGCATCCGATGGGGAAGAATCGGCACGATGATACGGTAAGGATAAGATGTGGGTTCTGGGATGTGAGTTATTAATTTGGGAGACGCTTACGAATTAGACGTATAGTCAGGATAGTTTAAGAATCAACTATGGCAAGCCTGTATTTACATATTCCTTTTTGCGAGCACAAGTGTATCTATTGCGATTTCTATTCGGTCGCGCCGAATGGTAGTGAAAGCCATTACACCGCACTCATCGACCGTTTCCTCCGCACGCTGAAAACGGAAATCGAATTGCGGGCACAGGAGGAGCAGTTTCAGGTTCCGTATGAAACGGTATTTTTCGGCGGGGGAACGCCGTCATTGCTTTCCCCAGCACACATCGAAGAAATCCTCGGGCTTCTCGCAAAACGATTTCAGATATCCGCG
>DASWKY010000236.1:0-4705 GCA_036396395.1 Bacteroidota bacterium
CCGGACGACGACGTTGTCTATGTAATATATCTCCGGTGAAATGGTAATCACCAACGGTTCGACCTCGTGATACAATGACTGGAAGTGGAAATCCTTTACCACACCAATCACATCGCCCTTCTTAGGGTTCCCGGACGACACGCTGTTCATTGTCAATTTCATCCCCACAGGATTGTCGAACCCGAATTTTTTCGCTGCGGTTGCATTAATAATGAATGCTTCATTGGCATCTGCCGAGCTGTTCTTCAGAAAATCTCTCCCGACCGAGATCTCCATTCCCAGCGTCCGAAGAAAGTCCTCATCCACGAGCAGTGTAGGCGCGTCCGTCTCAAACTCCTTTCCCATTCCCTCCACTTTCACGGGAAAGTCGTAAAACCCCCGTTCCCAAGGAAAGTTCGAAAGTGCGGTCACGGAAGAAACTCCGGGCACAGCTTGTAACGAGGTTTTCACGCTCAAATAATTTTGCTGTATTGTTTCATCGCGTACCGGGACGACAACAACTTGTTCTTTGTTAAAACCGAGATTCTTCTCCCGAATAAATGAAAGTTGTGAATAAATGACCGCCGTTGAAACTATCAGTGTAATGGATATGGCAAATTGTACGACGACGAGCGCGGAGCGGAGACGAATGCCCCCTTTGTTTGAACCGGAAGACCCCGCTTCTCCACGGAAAATTCTTATCGGCTGAAAATTCGAAAGAACAAATGCGGGATAGGCGCCCGCAACGACCCCGACACCGAGCAACAGCGCTATCAGCGTGAGAATGAGGTACGGATTTCTGAGCAAGGAGTGATCCAGCTCTTTCCCGGTTAAGGAAGTGAAAAAGGGGAGAAGGAATTCTAACGCCACAAGCGCTATCACAAACGCAATAATTACATACATGGTCGATTCGCTTAGAAACTGGCGGATGAGTTCTTGTCTCTCTGCTCCGACGACCTTCCGCAAGCCGACTTCCTTCGCGCGCGCCAGCGAGCGCACCGTTGCCAAATTCGTGAAATTAATACAGGCAAGAGTAAGAATCAGCGCCGCCAGAGCAGAAAGTGTGTACATATAAACGGGGCTCGTTGTCGGCACTAGTTCATTGGTCAACACTGGAGTAAAATGAATGGCGGTAAGCGGCTGTAGACTATACGAACGGTACGCCTGGCGTTCGCCTATCCGTGCCTTGGTAAACGCAGGAATTTGGGCATTTATTTCTTCGCTACTTGCGTTCGGCTTAAGCCGAACAAACGTATAGATGGGCGGGTGATACCAATGATGGAAGATCCACGATCCGATAATATCTGGGGCGCTGTTGATGGTCGCAAGCATACTAAAGTTGATGCTTGAAGCTTTTGGGATCTCCGCAACTACGCCGGTTACCTTAAACACGTGCTTCGCCTCAAGAGTCAGGAACCGTCCGACCACATCAACCGACCCGAAATACTTCATCGCTAATTCCTGGGTCAACACGAGTGAAAACGGCTCAAGTAACGCCGTGCTACGGTCGCCATGAAGCAACTCGAACGAGAACAGGTCGAAAAACGCAGTGTCAACGAACAGTAATTTATCTTCCTGGAACAATTGACCGTTCTCAACTTTGACCACAACGCTGTACGGGATTAGACGGATAATTGTTTCCATGCCCGGGAATTCCGTCGCTAGCAACGGCGCCAGAGGAGTGTTTGTGGTGGCAAGCCGTGCAGTTCCCCGCTCCCCCTTTTCTTCGGTTACCACCCGAAATATCCTGTCGGCATGACGATGGAACCGGTCATAACTGACCTCGTGTGCAATAAACAGAATGATCAACAGGCAACAGACTAACCCCGCCGCAAGACCGAAGATATTGATAGCAGAGTAACCCTTATGCCGCATCAAATTTCGAATCGCGATTTTTATGTTGTTTGAAAACATAGAACGCTCCTTTGACTATTCGTACCGCAATGCTTCCACCGGATTCGCCAGCGCGGCTTTGATGGCTTGAATACTGACGGTCAGCAACGCAATCAACAGTGCCGCTCCGCCTGCCAAGGCAAACACCCACCAGCCGATCTCGATGCGATAGGCGAAATTTTCCAACCATTGACTCATGATAGAATACGCAACAGGCCACGCGATGAGGTTAGCAATCAACACCAACTTGAGGAAATCTTTCGAGAGCAAGCCAACGACACCCGTCACAGACGCACCAAGCACTTTACGAATGCCGATTTCTTTTGTCCGTTGCTCGGTAATAAAAGCAGTAAGCCCGAAGAGTCCAAGGCAGGCGATCATGATGGCAAGCAGAGAGAACGCTCCTGCAACGCGTCCGAGCGTTTCTTCCGAACGGTAGAGCTGTTTGAGGTTTTCATCCAACATAAAAAACTCAAACGGCCTTTCGGGCGAAAAATTATTCCACGTTGTTCCGAGAAATGCGATTGTCTCACCCGATGCTTCGGGCCGTATCCGCACAGCAATATATTTCAGGAAAAACGCCCGGCTACCGGGCTCGGGGTCTGGCATCTCCAACACAAACGGCGCAACCGGCTGGTGGAGTGAAGTAAAATGAAAATCCTTCATCACCCCAATAACTCGTGCCGGCGTGTCCCCATCGGAAAATCTCTTTCCTACCGCCTTCTCCGGGAATTCCCAGCCGAGGTACCGCACCATTGCTTCGTTGATAATAACCGCTTCGTCATAGTCCGTGGGAATATTTTCCGAGTAGTCCCTGCCTGCAATAATTTGAATAGCAAAGGTTTTTGCAAAATCTTCGCGGACATTGAGCCGGGAAAACAATCGTGATTCAGTCGTCCCTTCGGGAAAATATGACCCCGTTTGAATTGCCGAGCCGACGATATCTTCGGTAGACGTTACCGCGACAACTCCTGACTGCTGGAGCAGAGCCGTCTTAAACGAATCATACTGGTTCACGATTGATGAACGCGCAACCGGAATCATGACAACTTGTTCTTTATCAAACCCCAGCCGTGTAGTACGGAGAAACTCCAGCTGTTCTGCCGCAACGAGCGTACCGATAATCAAAACTCCGGAAACAACAAATTGGGCGGTGACAAGTATTTTTCGAAAGTTTCCTTGACGAGGGTTTATTCTTACTAAATTTTTTAATACCGCGATCGGCTGGAAAGAAGACAGGACAAATGCCGGGTAGATGCCCGACACAAACCCAGTGAAGAGTCCGATTCCAAAAAGAGCTGCCAACGCCCCTGTGTCCTGCGTGTACTGTACCACGAGTATTTTCCCTGAAATCGAATTGAAAACAGAAATTAACAACTCGAGAATGCCAAGGGCCATCAAAATCGCTATCGCGCTGGTAATCATCGACTCAAACATTATTTGCTTGATCAAAAGCCCCCGATGGGCTCCGAGTACTTTGCGGATGCCGATTTCCCTTGACCTGCCCGATGAACGGGCCGTTGCAAGGTTCGTATAATTGATGCAAGCGATGACCAGCACAAACGCGGCAATCACCGAAAAAATATAGACGGTAGCTTCATTCCCATTCGGCTCTATTTCGAAATCAAGCCGGGAGGTGAGATGAATGGAAGACAGCGATTGCAACCGGAGCACTGTTTCGTGCTTTATGACCTGCGGAAAATATTTTTGCACAAACGCTGGAAATTGGCTTTCGAGCGCTTCGGCCCCTAGACCTTCTTTCAGCAGCACGTACGTCCAACAGGGATTCCAGTACCATCCATTCGGTACATTGCCGTTGTAGAGAGCGGGGAGAGTGGAAAACGAAGCAAGGTAGTCAAACCGGAAATGTGAATTCAACGGCACCTCGGCAAGAATGCCGGTTATTTTGAGGTCTTGCTTTCCTTCAAATCGTAGAACTTTGCCAAGAGCGGGTTTGTCGTCAAAAAATTTTCTCGCTACCTCGCGCGTGAGCACAACTGAGTTCGGCTCTGCAAGCGCTGTGGCGGGGTTGCCTTCTTCCAGTGCCCAGCTGAACACCTGGAACACGGTTGAATCGACAAAGAAAAACTTGCGTTCGTTGAATTTTCGGTCTTCATGGGATACCGTCAACATTGGCGCTTGAAAGTTAAAAAATCGCACGGCCGCTTCCACGGTATTCGGGTAATCAAGCACAAGAGTTGGACCCACCGGGAACGGGTTGCTCGATGAACGCTCCCCTCTTCCTTCTTCTCCGATAATCTCGACGACGCGATAGATTCTATCACTGTTTTCATGATATCGGTCATAGCTTAATTCATCCTTGACAAATAAGAGCATAAGCATACAACAAGCAATGCCCGTTGCTAACCCGGCAATACCGATGAACGAAAAACCCTTGTATCGGGTTATATTCCTCAACGCAATTTTTATATAGTTCGTAATCATAGTATTCTCAATAGAGTTTTGTAGTTATCCGATAACGGACTGCACGAATTCGTATTATAGGAGACGCATCCTAATGGCTTTCGAACACTTTATTAACGATGCGCCACCCTTCTGAGAAACGATACAAACCCATGTAGTCCGTATACTTGTGTTTGCCGTTTTCATAAATTTCCATCTTGACCACCGCTGTTTTTCCGGTTGCGTCCACCTGAAGGAATTTGTGTTCAAAGCTCTTTGAACTCGGCTTGCCATCGAGGGAAAGTCTCTTGAGCCACGTTTCCAGGGTTACAACGAGAAGACCATCGTTTGTCCGAACACTCAACACAAAGGATGGGTGAAAACCGTTTTTGACTAAAACGGAATCCCGATGCCGAAAAACCCCGTCTAC
>DASWKY010000237.1:0-2632 GCA_036396395.1 Bacteroidota bacterium
CCGCACGCCCATCTGTCGCGCCGCATTGATGAAATCCTGCACAATCAAAAAATATCCCGCATAGCCCATTTTATTGATGACGCCAAGCTCGTGCTCTATGCGTTGAGTCATTTCCGGCGTGATGCTCGAGTATCGCCGGCGCAAGCCGTCGTTCGAGAGTTTGGCAAGGTAGTCTTCTAACGTTGTGGCGCCTGCGTCCGCTGGAATCGGAAACTGCGGCATGTGGTTGGTCTTGAAATCCAGCTCCACGCTGCACTTCTCGGCAATCTCAAGTGTCGAGGTCACAGCCTCGGGGTACTCCCGAAACAATTCCGACATTTCCATAGCGCTTTTAAAATACAATTGGTCGGTGCCGTAGCGGAGCGTCATATAGTCGGACGTATTGGCGGCGCTGGCGTCCGGAATATGAAGCATGATGTTGTGCGGCAGGGCGTGCTCGTGCTTGATGTAGTGCACGTCGTTTGTTGCAACGAGCTTTAAGCCAAGTTCTTTGGCGAGGCGGGGAGCCTGAGCGAGAATCGGCTTCTCGACGTCCATCCCGTGATTCTGAATTTCAATGTAAAAATCGTCTCCGAAAATTTCCTTGTAGATGCCCGCCGATGACCGCGCTTCCTCATAATCGTTATTGACCAAATGCGCGGAGACGACGCCGCCCGGACAAGCCGAAGTCGCAATAATTCCTTCGCGGTACCGGTTCAGCAATTCAACGTCGATGCGCGGCTTATAATAGAAGCCCTCCGTGTGTCCGAGCGTGCAGAGCTTCAGCAAATTCTTGTAGCCGGTGTTATTCTTCGCGAGCAGGAGAATATGATGATAGATGCCGCGCCCCTGCCCTTTTGCGGATTTTTCCGATTGCATGGTCTTATCGAAGCGACTGCCCTTGGTGAGGATGTACGCCTCGAAGCCGAGGATGGGCTTCACACCTGCTTTTTTCGCCTTTTTGTAGAACTCAATAGCCCCGAACATCACGCCGTGGTCGGTCAAGGCAACCGCCGGCATGTTCTGCTCGACAGCAGACTTGATTAAGCCTTCGATAGTGGACGCCCCGTCCAAGAGGCTGTAATGCGAGTGGTTGTGTAAATGTATGAACTCAGGCATGGACAGAAAGCAGATGACAGATGACAGATGACAGAGGGGTGAATTACACTCGTACGGTACAAATTAATGTGGAGAAAAGAAAGGGGCGGGACTATTTCATGGTGGTACGTTTTGAAACTTTAACAGGATTGCGTCAACCTTGTTGACGCAGTGCCGCAATGTGATTGCGGCACTCCTAACACATTTTTTTCTTCAAAACAGATTCTCGCTAAAGGCTTACGGGAATGACAACTACCTACTTCAACAATACCAACTTCCTCGTCTCAACAAACGCACCCGCCTGCAGCCGGTAGAAGTACACTCCTGCCGCGCGTGCGGCGGCGTTCCAGTTCACACGGTACGTGCCGGAAGTAAGCTGTTCGTCCACGAGCGTTTCGATTTCATTGCCTAAAACGTCGTAAATCTTGAGGCTGACGAATTCCCGTTCCGGCAAGCCGAATTCTATCATCGTCGACGGATTAAACGGGTTGGGGTAGTTTGGGGAGATCCTAACAATTGAAATGGGCTCATTTTTCTCAGTAAACGTTGGTGTTCCTATCGACATACTTACTGTGTCTGAAATTGAACCTGTGCCGAGATAAGTGTCCTGACTGATCTGAATAAAAGCTACATTTATTGTTGCAAGAATCTTAAGGTTGGTGATGTCAGTAGGCAGGACGTCTTTCAATGTCGGATGGATTACATTCAAATCAACAGTTTTTTCAATTGAACTTTGAGATGGAATCACTTCATAGTCCCCGTTCGGGTCTAAGAGAAAAGAGCTTTCATATCTGTTATTCCCCGATACATACCCGTAAAGGTAAAACACCGTTTGCGTATTCCGAAGCCCCATTATACGTAAATCGAATCCATTCAATACGGGGAAAGGCAATGAATAATTAGAGACATTTTCAACCGTAACGCGAACCTCTGTCGGTGAGAATCTATCATACACAGTGTCAATACTGTTCATTGAAATTCTATAGGGTAATTTTCTTTCCTTGTAGACATATTCCAAGATATTAAGTGCCGTTGAGTCAAACCGTACGGTGTCAGTCGAATCGGGGATCCTGCCTAAGACAAGCAAATAGATCGGAAACTGTATCCCTTCGGAATCGCGATAAAGCGGTATGAGATACTGATAGTTTTCAGCTATCACTTCTGAACAGCTTGGAGATAAACTCGGGAACTTGCTCAATGACGTCTGCTCAGGTGTATGGTTTAGAATAATTGTCGAATCAGTCCTATCGGGACCAAGCCAACGTAAGACTTTCAGCCTGACTTTAGCATCCGGGAGAATCTCTTCAGGCCTTGCGACAACAAATCCTTCTAAAATAGAATCTTCTGTATCCTTGAGTTGTAAACCATGAAAACCTGGTGTGGAAGAACAGAAAAAAACTGTGCCACCAATCGCAATACATATTGAAGAGCAAAGAACGATGAGGAAGGTATGCAGATAAATTCTTCTCATGATGCACCTACTTCAACAACACCAACTTCCTCGTCTCAACAAATGTACCCGCCTGCAACCGGTAGAAGTACACTCCCGCCGCGC
>DASWKY010000238.1:0-6644 GCA_036396395.1 Bacteroidota bacterium
CTCCTTGTCGCAATGCTTGAACAGCTGTCTCCATGGAACCAAACGCCGTAATGATAATAACAAATGTTTGCGGCGTTGTATTCGCTACGAGTTCGAGGAGTTCGGTCCCCCGCATTTCCGGCATTTCGATATCGGTGATAATAACGTCATACGGGCTCGTGTGATGTTTCTTAAGCGCTTCTGCGCCGTTCGAGGCTTCTTCAACGCGGTAACCTTCTTTCTTCAGTACGTAGGAAAGAGATTCACGAATGATTTGCTCGTCGTCAACTATAAGTATTCGTTCCGCCATGTTGTAAACCCTGAGTATATCGTTATTATGCTGGACTGTCTTTTATCCTTGTCTTCTTGAAAAGCAACTCATATGCCAGTGTATCCACCCAATAACATGGACATTTACTTCGGATTTTTATTATTTCTAAAAAAGGGGGAAGATTCTTTCCGGTATCTGAGAAAATTGCGGCCTTAGCGATATGAAATCCACCGGTGGAAGGGAAAAAACTCATAGTTTTTTTGAGATTGTCCCCCCCTGTTTTTCGAAGGTTTTCGCCGGTTTGCAGTATACCCATGCGATTCCATTTGTCATTCATCAAGATATTTCGTACGATAGGGTTGCAACAGTCGAGATCGTCTGCTCTTTTTTCAGGGATCCCTGTCTGCGTATAACAATCAACATTCTTACACATTTTTGTTTGGAGGGATTCATGGAAGAGGGTACAGTAAAATGGTTTAACTCCGCTAAGGGATACGGGTTTATCGCCCGGGCTGGCGGAGAAGATGTGTTTGTCCATTTTAACGCGATTCTCGGCGAAGGCTACAAGACGCTGAACGAAGGAGACCGGGTGCAGTTTGAAGTCGAGAAAGGTCCAAAAGGACTGCAGGCGAAGAACGTAAAAAAGGTTTAACGCCGGCACGCTCCGATGTATGTCGGAACCCCGGTCCACCCTGTTGGGGCGGGATCGGGGTTTCTATTTTATTACTGTGGGGGATCGCTGAAAGGAACGGGAATGGCTAACGGGGTCGTGAAATTCTATAATAGAGTGAAGGGATTTGGATTTATCACCGCGGAATCAGGCGAGGATGTGTTCTTCCACAAAAGCAACGTGAAGAACACCGGCTTTCGCGATATGTTACTACAAGGTGATCAGGTGCAGTTCGAACTCAAAGTGGAAAAAGACGGGAAACGCGCACACGGAATCGTGCGTGTGTAAATACATATCTGCCTCTGCTGTAGTTGAACCAACAAAGATTGGTTACGATATTGAAAATTCCGCTGTTCTCTAGCGGGATAAGGGCGATACCCTCTCGTGGACGCTGTAGGGATCGAACCTACGACCTCCGCCTTGTAAGGGCGGCGCTCTGAACCAGCTGAGCTAAGCGTCCAATATCAAAAGATACCCAAAATCCGACCTAACTTCAACTAAGAATTATCTTCCGCGATCCATCGGGTATTGTTGCAACATCCCTTCTTCTTTCATCACCTTCTCGATCGCATCGATGTCCATCGGAATAAAATCCGACGGGACCTCTTTTCCGTTCTCCGTAATGATAATGAGGTCTTCGAGTCGTATATAGATTTTTTCATCCGGCACGCGTAATGCAGGCTCGATGGTAAACACCATGCCCGGCTTAAGGGGTCCGGTATTGGAACCCACATCATGCGTTGCCATACCAACCCAATGCCCCATGGTGGTATTGGGATTCGAGGCGGATGACTTATACGAGGATACAAACTCGCGCGCGGCGGCTTCGTATGTCGGTTTGGAGAATTTCGACCGCGCCAATATCTTCTCCATTTCTGCCGCCGCTTCCTGCCTAATCGTCTGCGCCGTCACGTGGGGGCGGATTGCCTTGAGAATCTCCTTATAACAGGCAAGGTAAAATCCGTACAGCTCTTTCTGCCACGTATTAAATGTACCATTCACAGGCCACTGGCGCGTAATATCGCTCATGTAATACCCGACATCCGGTGAGAAATCGAAGAGTAGAAACTCACCGTCCACCATCTTCTTCTTCCCGGCGTTGTAGTGCGGATACCAGGCATTCGTGCCAGCGGCAATCAAAGAGTAATACGCCTCACCCTGCGCACCGTTACGGTAATACACATATTTCGCCATCGCATCGAGTTCGTATTCCATGATTCCCGGTACAGTCGACCGCATACCTTCTATCAGCGCCAGCCCGGAAAGTCTCGTCGCTTTGCGGATAAGCGTTAACTCCCGCGGGCTTTTTATCATTCGTAAGTTATCCAAAACCGGCGTTAAGTTCTCCACTTCGAGCATCGGAAATCGAGTCTCCAGTAGCGAAAGGAAATTGCCTTCCCGCGAGACACGAGCATCGAACGGGTCGGACGCGACGTCGGCATTGTAGCGCATGGCAAGGTCGCGGCTCATCGCAAGCCCTTCCGGCGGAGCAAATGGCGTGTACAGCGTCTTCATGCTGGACGAGCGCGCGAAACGGGTCAGGTGTTCGGCAAGCACATCGGTTGCAGCGACGGCTTCGACGCCGGTTAACTTCTTTACCAGTTCCTCGTCTTCCGCAGAAAGAAGCTTGCCTTCGGAGCGTTCCCTTCCTTCGTTGCGGTGGGGCAGGTACAGTGTTGCGCGTTTCTGCGACCCATCGAGCAGAATATAGGCGTGCGGCACTTCCACTCCGCAGACGTAATAAAATTCATTGTACTGCCTGAACCGCGTATATCCCTGCGGGCTGGGCGCCCCTTGCAGAATGGCAATGGCGTTGGGACCGATTGCTTCATAGATGCGTGCGCGGCGCTGTGCAAACTCTTCCGGCGGAAAATCGCTCGTGAAGAGCGGGTTATCCTGCGCAACAACTGAGAGGGTAAGCGCGACAGACAGCAGTAGGCAATAAGCGGTTCTCATATAATTCTCCTTCAATGGATGATGCGAATGAAGGTAGAATATACAGAAGAGAGAGACTTATCGCAACAAGAGGAGTTTTCGGGTGCTGGTAAATCCGGGTGCACGTAACCGGCAAAAGTACGTGCCACTCGGAATGTTTTGTGGAATCCACTGGACCTGATATGTACCCGGCGAGACAGTCCGGTTCACCAACACTTCAATTTCCACGCCGAGAGAATTGTAGACTGAGAGCACAATATGGCTTTCTTTCGGCACCGAAAAGTGTATCGTCGTCACCGGGTTGAAGGGATTGGGATAGTTTTGATGCAAAGCAAAATCGGTTGGCGCCCCCGTGTCGGATTGTTCTACTGAGGTAGGACTTCCTCCGGTCGTAAAACTCCATGCCGGGGAAAAAGCGCTTGGCATCTCTCCGTTGGATGCAACAAGACGCCAATAATACTTTGTAAACGGCTCAAGACCCGGTATCTGCTGAAAGGTAGCGGTAAGATGACTTTGGCTATACACAAGAGACGAGAACAGCAGATTCTCAGCAACTTCCACTCGGTACGAAATTGCTCCATCGACATTGCTCCAGCTTAACGTCGGGTTTGTCGGAACGCCTGTCGCGTTATCCGGCGGCGACGGATTACTCGGCGCGGCAATAATCGTCGTAAAGCGCCATGCCGTCGAATACGCGCTTGTGCCGTTTTCGTTCGTCGCACTGACACGCCAATGATAGAGTGTGTTGTTCAACAGTCCGGAAATTTTCCGAACCGTGCCGGGGATATCTGGCGTCATATTAACAAGCTCCGTGAACCTTTCGTCTGTTGCAATCTGTAGTGTATACGAGGTCGGGCCGTCTGAACTATTCCACATTAACGTGGGGTCTGCTAAGATATCGATTGCGTCATCGGGTGGGAATTCAAGTACGGGGGGCGGGGGAGGATTTTGCGCGGCAACGACGACAGGGAAAACAAACAGTAAATAAAAAATAACCCTCATGGGATTCTCAATAAGAAAGTAAAGAGCGCGAGACGGGACTCGAACCCGCGACGTCCAGCTTGGGAAGCTGGCATTCTACCACTGAATTACTCGCGCATTTCTGATCTACTCATGTACGCTTGGGAAGTCCCGACAAATTGCGTCGGGATCCGGCTCCGAAGGAGTCCCTTCGGGAAAAACGTCAGGCTGAGCGTAGTCTCTCAAAGGGATGCCTACGGCAGAAGCCCACTTCAAGAATATATAAAAAAATTAGCAAAATGCCTCAAGAACCGCTCCACCCCTGCACCCACTGCGTTCCGCAAATCGTGTTAAACGGACAGCGGGGACATTCTTGTTCAAGCTCCGGCGTCGGGGTAAACGGGATCTTCGGATCGAGAATCGCTTCGATCGTTTTCATCATCAACGGCTCGACGGCGGTAAAGACGTCCGCCGCGTGAACTTCCCCGCCGATGCTGTGCTCGATGCCTTCGTCTATTTTATTCTTCCCCAGGAATACATACACCGGCTCTAAAGAAGAGAGCGGTTCATTCGTCGCGCGTGAATACAACAGCATGTACATCGCCAGCTGGAACGTCGGTACCGCCGCGCGCCATGTGGCGGGATCGCCGGAGTCGAGTTTATCCAGCCTGATGGCGACCGCTTTCTCGTCCGCTCCCGTCTTGTAATCCACAATATACACCTTGTCACCCCGCTGTTCGATGCGGTCAATGCGCCCTGTAAATTGATAGCCCTTGTATTCTATTTCAATCTTTTGCTCGGTGGCAAGCACCGTCAAGGCTTCGCGCTCAGCAAGCGGCGTTTGGTGCTCTTTCATAAATTGCCGCACTTGATGCACCACCTGCCGCTTGAGTAATTGAACGGCGCCGGTCGTCTCCTTGCCGAATGTTTCTTCAAAGCACGCGTTGACCACATCATCCAACCGCCGTTGGTCGAAGTCGCTTGCCGTGAGTTGCTTCTTGCGCAAAGGTTCGAAGTACTTTTTCAGGATGGCATGAACCAGCACGCCGACGTCCGTCACTTCGAGGTCGTCCGTGACCTCCTCGCTCTCCGCGAGCCGCAGAACATACTGGTAGTAAAATTTCAGCGGACAGGCGAGGTAGGTATCGAGCGCGTGTGCGCTGAAACGCATGCCTCCTCGCAGTGCATCAACCATTTCTTTCGTCTTGGCAATCGGTTCCGGGCGTTCGTTCGCAAGCCGGACGCGGTATCGCACGCTCTCTTCGTACTCGCCGGCGTCAAGCCGGCTCTCCTGTTGCTGTAACTGCCAGAGGAGTTTCTGCACGAACCGGCTTTTTTCGCGGTCGCTCGACTCGGAATACATGAGCACCACCCGTTTCGCGCTCCGCACCGCAAGGTTGAAATAATACTCCGACAACCGTTCTGCATCCCGCGAGGTTTCCAGCCCGAGCTTTGCGCGTATCGGCTGGGGCAGGAGCATATCCTGCGCGGGTTTGCCGGGAAGAATATCGTCCGTTGCGTCTAGAATATACAACGTATCGAAACGCAGGTTGCGCGTTTCAAGTAACCCCATGACCTGCAAACCCTTGAGTGGCGTTCCGGCGAACGGTATTGTTTCTGCACCGAGACATTTCCGGAGAAATATGAACGACGCCTGCACATCGGCAAGCGCATACTGCGCGAGCAGGGACGTGCGCACGCCGTCTAACAGTTCCATAATCCTCTGCACGTACGGGCGGAAGTACGGATGCAAATTCGCCGTGCTGTGGGCTACAATATACTCCAGCACATCCATCGTCCGGGCGGCAAGCTCCTGCACGTTGCTGAAATCAATCAGCTTTCGGACAGTGTTGTTGTGGATTGCGACAAGATGCGAGCGGAGTTCTTCCTGCGTCGTCGTCTCCCCTGTTTCCGCCAACCCTAAGGGAGCAAGCCGTCGCTCAACGTCGGCGAAGAGCTTATCGTCGTGCTCTAATTCTTCCAGACTAAAAAGCACCTTGGCGTAGCGCCGCACGAAATGTTCTTCGACCGCGTGGAAGAAAATGCGCGTCGTTTCTGCACTCTGTCCGAAACGGATATTCTTCGTGTACGGGTGCAGGACGAACTTCAGATATGCGGCGGAGGAATACTTGCCATTCTGCGCCGATGCGACGAAATCCATCAGGCTATTGAGAAATCCGTACACCGGCGTGCGTGTAAGCGGGTATTGGAGCGCGATGTTGTACGAGTCCACAGGCAGAAGCGACAGCGCAAAATGGAGCGTGGGAAACAACGCCTCGGACGACGGAAGCACAATCGCCGTCCGTTGGTCGAGATTCTTTTCAACATCAATCTGGTTTTTCAATCGCGCGGCAAGTGCGAACACTTGCCCGTGCAGGTCGGGCGCCTTGACGAATTCCACGACGGGAGCTTCCGGCAACGCCGGCTCTTCTTCTACAGAAAGCCCTATTGACTGCAACTGCTGTTGCAATCCGACGCCGTACTGAAACACAAGCACAGAGTTGTCCAGGTCCCGTATATGTGCGGCGATGCGTTTTTCCGTGTTGGTAAACGTGTGGAACCCGGCAAGCACGACCGTCCGGTATGCCGCCCAGTTGATTTCTTTGATTCTTTCGGCAACGGAATGGTACATCGTCGCGCGCGTGGTATATCCTCGTCGCTCAACCTCGGCGTAAAACGATTGGTAGTATGCGGCAAGGGAATGAAATTTCTGAAACTGCACTCCGGAAAGCGACTCGCGAATGCGCCGCTCCGAAAGGTCGGCAAGCATCACTTCCTCTAACTCGTTCACTAACTTGATACCGACGGGCAGGAACGTTTCCAGTGACG
>DASWKY010000239.1:0-2588 GCA_036396395.1 Bacteroidota bacterium
CGCGGGTTCTTCAGTTCTTCCGGTGAACCGGAGATCACGTCCGGCGGGCGGGTTCGCGCCATTCAGCTCGATGTGCTGAACGGCTCCGGCGAAACAGGCCTCGCCCAGCGTATGACGGATTATCTGCGCGCGCGCGGGTTCGACGTTGTCGAGATGGGGAATTACAAAACTTCGGATGTGGAGGAAACGACGGTGCTCGACCGCGTCGGGAACATCGAAGCGGCACAGCAGGTCGCCGCGGCAATCGGCATTCCCGAGGAGAGGGTTCAACAGCAGTTAGACAAATCATTGTACCTCGACGTTTCGGTGGTCATCGGAAAAGATTTTCAACGATTGAAAGCATTTCAATAGCAAGGAGTACATAGTTGATAGCTCGGACACTAGCTCGTAAAGTCGCAGAACACGCGCTCAACAAGAAGGCGCGCGATGTAGTAGTGATGGACCTGCGGAAGTTGCAGGCGCCGTCCGATTTTTTTGTCGTCTGCTCGGCGGATTCGGATACGCAGGTGAAAGCCATCGCAGACGCCATCCGCGACGGCATGGAAATGGAAGGAAACCCCGTCTGGCATTTTGAAGGCTACCAGACGCTCCAGTGGGTGTTGCTGGATTACGTGGATGTGGTCGCGCACGTGTTCCACCGTGAAGCCCGCTCGTTCTATAATCTCGAGCGGCTTTGGAACGACGCGGTCATCCAGACGTTAGACGATACGCCCCAAGGGGTAAAAGTCCGGAAAGCGCCAGCAAAAAAGCCTAAACGGACGGTGAAAAAGAAACGCGCATCGCGGTCTGCTCGATAAGTAATACACAATGAAAAAATATCTCACAGAAAAAGTCACCGAAGTCCTAACATCATTGGGGTATCTCGGCCAAGCGACACTCGTATTCGAGAAGCCCAAAGTTGAAGCCCACGGCGACCTGACGACGAACGTGGCGATGACGCTGGCGAAATCGTTAAAGAAAAATCCCCGCGCCGTCGCGCAGGAAATTATCGCCGCGCTTAAACTTGAGCCGGAGTATGTTTCGAAGGTCGAGATTGCTGGTCCCGGGTTCATCAACTTCACGTTTACCGACCGGTTCTTCACGCGCCAGCTTGCTTCGCTATTGGCGCAGGGCGCGGCGTTTGGAAAATCCGCCATCGGTGCGGGAAAGAAAACGCAAGTCGAGTTCGTCAGCGCAAATCCCACCGGACCGCTGAGCGTTGGGCACGGCAGGCAGGCGGCAATCGGCGATACGATTGCCAACCTTTTGCAATGGACGGGACACGACGTTACACGCGAGTACTACTATAATAACGCCGGCAGGCAAATGCGTATGCTGGCGGAATCCACCTACGCCCGATACCAACAGCTGTTCGACCCGGCATATCCATTTCCCGAAGAGGGTTACCAGGGCGAGTACATCCGCGAAATAGCGGAAGCGTTGCGCGCTCAGAAGGCTGAGACATTGCGCACGCAGGAGAAGGAGAGCGCACTTGAAATCTGCAAGACGTTCGCCGAACAGCATTTGTTCGAGGAAATCAAAAAAGTGCTCGCGCGTATGGGTGTGAAGCTCGACGTCTTTTATAACGAGGATTCGTTGTATTCGAGCGGGAAAATTCAGGAAGTGATACAGGAATTTCGCGCGAAGGGTTTGGCGTACGACCTAGACGGGGCTGTGTGGTTCAAAACGACGGAGTTCGGCTCGGATAAAGACCGGGTTATTGTGAAAAGCACAGGCGAGCCGACCTATCGCCTCCCGGATATCGCCTACCACCGTGAAAAATTCAAGCGCGGCTTCGAGTTGATTGTTGATGTCTTCGGCGCAGACCATATTGCCACTATCCCGGATGTACTTGCGGGCGTGAAAGCGCTGGGCTACGACCCGGGAAAAGTGAAAGTGGTTATTCACCAGTTCGTCACCTTGCTGAAAGACGGACAGCAGGTGAAAATGTCTAAGCGGGCGGGAAACTTTGTGACGCTCGACGAGCTGATTGACGAGGCCGGCTCGGACGCCGTACGGTTTTTCTTTCTTATGCGGTCGATCTCCAGCCATCTGGAATTCGATGTGAACCTCGCCAAGGAGCAATCGGAAAACAATCCCGTGTACTACTTGCAATACGCCCACGCGCGGATTGCAAGCATCTTGCGCTTTGCCGAGGGAGAGGGGACATTGAAGCAGATTCAAGATATTGATTCCGTCCGGTTTGAACTGTTGAAGGAACCCGCCGAGATTGCGCTCGTCAAGCTTCTGCTTGAACTGCCGGACACAGTTGAGCGCACATGTATGAACTTCGAGCCGCACCATGTCCCGGCGTACCTGCGGGATGTTGCGACGGCGTTCCACCGCTTCTACCACGACCACCGTGTCGTCATCGAAGACAAGGAACTTTCTCACGCGCGCTTGGCGTTGTGTTTGGCGACAAAAACGGTGTTGGCGAACGGCTTTGCTCTTCTAGGTATTTCTGCGCCCGAGCGGATGTAAATTCGCATTGACTCTCGGTAATATTTTTCGTAGTTTCTTGACAGCAATTCAACCACAACATCGAGGTTTTACTCCTCTCTCTTGTTACTGCTATACCGTGCCATTCTAAGACAGTTCGCTGTCTCGTG
>DASWKY010000240.1:0-4288 GCA_036396395.1 Bacteroidota bacterium
GTGTTGTACAGCGCGGTGGCTATCGGTGTATCCACCATTCTTGGCGCATGTTCGACCTTCTTTTTTTCTTCCGCCAGCCCGGATATTTTAGGAATGGCATTTGCGATTTCAGCCGGCGCCGCCGTGTATGTCGGCGCGAGCGACCTGATTCCGGAAGTCAACAAATCGGGACATCGCCTTCCGCCGTTCATCGTGTTTGTCGGGATGATGCTATTTTATGTAAGCGAACAACTGCTGGAACGATTACTACAGTAGCGGCGTTTCATATTGACGAGTGGTTGGATTTCCAGTGTATGCGCCCAAGGAGCGATTTCTTGAATGTTACTTCAAACTTCAGTACATTTAGTATAATGAAACGGTTCTTCCTTCTCTTTTTTGCATCCATCTTGCTGTTTTCCTCCGGTCTTGTAGCTCAAGGAACCTATGATTTCCTCCGCAATGAAACCGGCGCACGCGCGGCGGCATTGAACGGCAGTTTTGTCTCAATGGTTGACGACCCGAATGTGTTGTTCTACAACCCGGGCGCGCTTCCAAGCCTTACCCGTCCCAAAGCCTCGCTCAGCTATTTCAAACATCTGCTTGATATAAACGCCGGCAGTATTTCTTACGTCCAGAATGTAGATGGCATTGGGACGATAGGAGGGGGGATCATCTATTTCAATTACGGCAGTTTTACGGAAACGGATGAATCTTCGAATATCCTTGGCGAGTTCAGTGCGGGAGAATTTGCCGCCGTCGCGGGCATCGGTATCCCTCTCGACGAGCAAACCTCTGTAGGCGCGAATGTTAAAGGTATCTATTCTTCTATCGCACGCTCACAATCTGCGGCGATAGCAGTCGACCTCGGCGTCTTATACACGATTCCTGAAGAGAGATTAACCATCGGAGCGAGTGTTCTGAACCTTGGTACTCAGTTGAATGCGTACGGCGCGACGAGGGAATCCCTGCCGCTAGACGTCAAAATCGGTGTTACGACACAACCTGAACATCTCCCGGTGTTGCTCAATCTGAATTTTCATAAATTAAATGAAGAGCAGGAAAATATATTACAGCGATTCAGCGCGTTCAGCCTTGGGGCGGAATTCCTCATGAGCGAATCCGTTCGCGCGCGTGTCGGCTACAGCAATGAAAAGCGAAAAGAGTTGAAATTAGGAACGGGTGCAGGGCTGGCGGGGTTCTCGCTCGGACTCGGCGTCTTACTTCAAGACTATCAATTCGACTACGCGTTTAATTCCTACGGAAAAATCGGTGGACTTCACCGTATCTCGTTGAATATGGATTTGTAATCGCCGACAGCCTTTGGTAGTATCATGACCTCAACTCGACTTCTGATGAGATTCTTATTTGCTGTAATGATGGTACTGGTAACTTCGACGGCGTTTTCACAGAAAGGTAAAGAGATGGCTCAGCTTGAGAAAGCGACTTTTGGCGCTGGATGCTTTTGGTGTGTCGAGGCGGTGTTTGAGCGGCTTGGGGGAGTGAAGTCGGTAGTCGCAGGATACGCAGGAGGCACGAAAGCCAATCCAACGTACGAAGAAGTGTGTACGGGGAACACGGGCCACGCCGAAGTCGCACAAATAACATACGACCCAGCGGTCATCAAATTCGAAACATTGCTAGAGTGGCTTTGGAAGAGCCATGACCCGACGACACTCAATAGACAGGGAGCAGACGCGGGGACGCAGT
This sequence comes from Bacteroidota bacterium, assembly GCA_036396395.1. Classification (GTDB taxonomy): domain Bacteria; phylum Bacteroidota; class Ignavibacteria; order UBA10030; family UBA10030; genus JAKEEG01. The sequence continues at coordinate 1,687 of DASWKY010000240.1, forward strand.
ACCGTTCAGTGATTTTCTACCACGATGACGCTCAAAAAACGGTGGCGGAGAAATCGAAAACTGCCGCACAAGCGATGTTTAAAGACCCGATCGTGACGGAGATTCAGCCGCTTACAAAATTTTACGAGGCGGAAAATTATCATCAGGATTACTACAAAAACAACCAGAACGCCCCGTACTGCACATTTGTCATCAAACCGAAACTAAAAAAACTCAAGCTGGATAAAGTCGATTCACAGTAACAGCACGATTGGAAGGGAATAGACTAATGAAGCGAAATATACTGATTGCATTGACGGTCGTATTTTCTATATGTTCTTTTGCTCAGATGAATCACTCACAGATGAGCGCTCCGAAGATAACGAAAGCCGGCGCAGTACTGCACCCGACCAAAGGTAAGAATGTCTATGGCTGGGTGACATTTGAGGTTGTCGAGAAAGGAGTTCGTGTCGTTGCGGAGATTACCGGACTCACTCCCGGCAAGCATGGGTTTCATATCCACGAATTCGGAGATTGCAGTTCCGACGACGGTTCGGCTGCAGGCGGTCATTTCAATCCTACCGCAATGCCGCACAGTATGCCGATGAGCGATAAGCGTCACGTTGGCGACCTCGGCAATATCTTAGCGGATAAAGATGGCAAGGCAACACTTGACTACATAGACCCGATGCTCACGTTGGAAGGTGCGACCTCCATCTTGGGGCGTGGAGTGATTGCCCATGAAAAAGAAGACGACTTAACAACACAGCCGACCGGCGATGCCGGAGGCCGTCTTGCATGCGGTGTTGTCGGTGTAGCGAAAAAATAAAGCGGACAGAGCATTTTAATGCGTTCGGGCGGATGTACTATCCCGTTGCGCTTCAGACTATATTTGATTATCTTGTTCTATTCTCAGTAGCGAACTACAGGAGGTTTAGATGAAAGAAGATCTTCACCCGCATTATAAAAAGGCTATGGTCACGTGTGTCTGCGGGAACACGTTTGAAACCCGCTCGACGCGAGGCGATATTCACGTAGAAATTTGTTCCAACTGCCACCCGTTTTATACGGGCAAGCAGAAATTGGTCGATTCCGCCGGGCGCGTGGAACGGTTCAACAGAAAATACGCGAAGAAAACAAGCGAGAGCGCCGCACCGGCAAGCGCATAATTTTCGCCCGTTATTTTAGAAGAGCGGAATGTATCATTATGCATTCCGCTTTTTTTATGTTCTTTTTCCCTCTTGATAAAAACCCATGCCAGCACACATCTGTATTTTTGAGGATGCGCAGTACGACCGGCTGTTGCCGCTCGTGTTCACACGTCCTGTGTATACATTGCGGTGCGGCATCGGCTCCCTTCAGGATAAAATTACGCGCCGCTATCCAAAAGCTTCGCTTTCTCTACATGTACGCTCCTATTTAGCTGAGTATTGGCGAACAAGAAATCCTCGCGTTCTGGTCAACGATATTCGAGGGGATGAATGTCTGTTCATTAACGGCAGGGTTGTTGCGCACGCCGGTTTTGAGAAACTTGTCCCACTGAAATCGAAGGGTGACATCGTCTATGTTCAGGGCGAGACTATTGTAGCGGCGAATCTGAGCGGGGCTAACGTTAAGCGACTGCGAGACCGCTTGCAGAAACCGCTTTCGCTTGCAGACTTTGATGGAATTCCCAGACGGGAAATAGAAGCGGATATGATTTCGTACCCGTGGGATCTTGTGCAACGCAACGGCAAGGAAATCGAACGGGATTTTACCGACCTCGTGAAAGCGCAAAAAGGGAAGAAGATAAAAGGGAAAATCCATAAAGGTGTACAGGTACTCAATAAGTCGAACATCTTTATTGACGAAGGAGCAGTCATCAAGCCCGGAACGGTGCTTGATGCGGAAAACGGTCCCATCTACATCGGGAAGAATGTTCGCGTATATCCTCAAGCAACGCTGATTGGTCCGCTGTCTGTCGGCGATGGGTCATCAATAAAAGTCGGGGCGCAGATATACGAAAACACAACGATTGGCCCGATGTGCAAAATCGGCGGAGAGGTGGAGGCGTCAATTTTTCACGGGTACTCAAATAAACAGCACGCGGGATTTATCGGACACTCCTATATCGGCGCGTGGGTAAATCTCGGCGCCGGGACGAACAACAGCGACCTCAAAAACAACTACGGCAAAGTAAAGGTGCAAATCGGAAATGAGCAGATTGATACCGGCTTGCAATTCGTCGGGTTGACAATGGGAGACCACTCGAAGAGTTCGATTAATTCGATGTTCAATACCGGGACGGTTGTGGGCGTCTCGAGCAATATTTTTGGCAATGATTTCCCCGCAAAGTTTGTCCCCTCGTTTGCGTGGGGTGCGGCAGGAGAAAAAACCTCAACCTACCATGTTGACCGTGCTATCGAGGTTGCCCGCCGTGTCATGGCTCGCAGAAAGGTTGACATGACACAAGCGGAGGAACAGCTCTTCCGGACAATTTTTGACATGACCGCGGCAGAACGAAAACGCAGAGGAATGTAGAGACACTATTCTATGGCTGAAACTACGGTAGCAGAAAATCTTTACGCTGGACCGCGCGGGACGGCAGTGAAAATTCTGAACCGCGTTGAACGGTCGGATTCTT
>DASWKY010000241.1:0-4586 GCA_036396395.1 Bacteroidota bacterium
GAGTCCGGCGGGTGATTTCGCCCATGAGGTCTATCCCGCGCATTTCGGGCATCTCGATATCCGTGATAATCACGTCGAACGGTTGTGCACTTTGCTTTTCCAACGCTTCGCGGCCGTTGGACGCCTCTTCCACGGTATACCCTTCTTTTTTCAAAATAAACTCTAATGATTCTCGTATGATTTGCTCGTCATCGACAACTAATATACGCTCAGCCACGTTACGCTCCTTTCAAAGGTATCTGTACTCGAAATGTACTTCCTGCTCCCTGTTTACTTTCGACGTGAATATCTCCGCCGAAATTTTGAACTATCCCGTAACTCACCCACAAACCCAATCCGGAGCCTTTGCCTGTCTCTTTGGTCGTAAAGAACGGGTCGAAAATTTTTTCGCGGTCTTCCTGCGAAATGCCAACTCCGGAATCGCGGATTTCAATCTCTAGGAGATGCTTCGTAAAACTCGTCTGAATCCAAATAGACCCCGGCTTTCCTTCCAATGAATCGACCGCGTTAATAAGAATGTTGATAAAGACCTGTGTCAGTTGGTCGGAGACGACCATGAGGGGCGGAAGATGCTCCGTAAATGCCTCGTGAAAGGTAATGTCCTTTACCTTTTTCCCGTACTTCACGATGTTCAGCGCGTCGCGGACAACTTGATTCACGTCTGTTGAACGGATGGCGTGTGTGGAGGGGCGGGAAAAATCCACTAAATCGCGAATCGTCCGGGAAATTCTCCCAACCTGGCTCTTGATCAGCTCTAATTTTTCTTTTGCAAACTCGTCATCCGTCGTACGCTGGATCACCTGCACGAGTGAGGAAATCGACGTCAGCGGGTTTCCTACTTCGTGCGCGATGCCCGCCGCGAGTGTTCCGATGCTTTCCATTTTCTGCGACTGCACAAGCTGTTGCTCCAGCAATTTTTGTTCGGTGATATCCCTATGCGCGCCCAAGAACCCGACAACCTTTCCCTCATCGTCTATAATCGGAGAAATCAGTAATTCCGTATGCAGAATCACCCCATCCCTGCGTTTGTTCTGAACATACCCTTGCCAAACCTTGCCCTCAAGAATAAACCGCCACACATTCTGCCAGAATTCCCGCGTATGCTTCTTGCTACTCAGCAGTTTCGGATTCCTGCCGAGCAGATCCGCTTTCGCATAGCCGCTCCAGCGCTCGAACGCCGGGTTCACGTACACCATCAATCCACGCGCATCGGTGATTTGGATCGGGTTAATTGTCCGCTCGATGACGTTGGAAAAACGCAGAAAGTCGAGGTCGCGCTTTTTTTGTTCGGTAATATCGCGCGCAATCACGACATGATATTTCTCGCCCGCGGATTCAAGCTGTTTGACCTCTATGCTGACTTCAACGACCTTCGAATCAGTGGCAAGAAGCTGGCAATCGAACCGTTCGCTGTTCGGTTTGAGGTGCGTTATTAACTTCTCCCAACACATCTCCGGAACAAACGCACTCATCGGCTTGCCGATGAAATCTTCGCGCGATAAAACATGCCCCGCCGTCTTGTTAAAATCCACGACGACATGTTTCTGGTCGAGAACAAAAATCAGTTCCGGCATCAGGTCAAAGACGCGGCCCACCTTTGAATACAGGCTTTGTTTGTTCATTCAGCCTTCTCGAAAATTGTTCTCATGTGTATTAATTAAGCAAGCTTTGTGCCAGCTTTCGCACTAATAAGAATGACCATAAATAATTGGGGAAAAGCCAGACTTGGTTTCAAGAATAGTAAGAATTTTCTCAAATATAGGAATAATAAAAACAAATATTCTCTTTTTTGAGAAAATATCTATCATCCGAGGCTTTTTTGGAACCGGGCTATGCTCAACGACAGGATAGCGATACCAAAGATAAATAAGGCGAGTGCTTGGGGCCAGAGGGTTTCGATACCGATTCCCTTGAGAAATAGCCCGCGCACGATCTCAAGGAAATAACGGAGCGGGATAACATACGTGAAAGCTTGAATGACGGGCGGCATGTTCTCAATCGGGAATGTGAAACCGGAGAGAAACAAGAAGGGGAACATAACAAAAAATTGCATCGACATGAGCGCCTGTTGCTGTGTGTGCGATACGGTGGAGATAAATAAGCCTAGCCCGAGTGTCGTCATAAGAAACAGCACGCACAAACCGAGCAAGAGAAACGGACTACCGTGCAGTGGAACGCCAAACCAGCTCGTGCCCACGACCATTACCAAAATCACATCGAGAAACCCGATGATGACGTACGGCAGTAACTTGCCGATAATGAACTCGTGCCGCTTGATGGGCGTGACGAGAAGTTGCTCGAGCGTGCCGATCTCGCGCTCCTTCACGATTGCGGCTGAGCTGAACGCCGCGGTAATGATAAATAAAATTAACGCGATGACGCCCGGCACCATGAAGTTCGCGCTCCGCAATTCGGGATTAAACCAGACGCGCGTCTCCTGCCTGATGCGTGGAATCCGGATGCCGCCCGCGCGCACGAATTCCCCGACGAGCATATCCTGTGCAAACCCCAAGGCAATTTGCGAAGCGTAGTTCAGGCTGATATTCGCCGTGTTTGCGTCCGCCCCATCCGCAAGGAATTGTACCTGCGCTAGCTTCCCGCTCTCAAGGTTGCGGCTAAAGTCGGTCGGCAACACGATGCCGAGCGACGCTTCGCTTCGGTCCAGGTACCGGTCAATATCGTTCGGGTCATTCACATAGGCGACAATCGTAAAATATCCGGTATTCGTGAAGCGCTGGATGAAATCCCTGCTCATCGACCCGCGGTCGAGGTCGCACACCACCATCGGAATATTTTTAACATCAACGGTTGCCGCGTAGCCGAGGAGAATTGTCTGCAGGATCGGGGCGACAAGTATGAGCGGGAGCATCCGCTTGTCATGCCGGATTTGCAGAAACTCCTTGACCATCAATTGGCGTATGCGTTTCACTGTGAAAGCTCCCGCCGCAAGCGCAGACTGCTGATGCCTAAAACCACGACAGCAAAAATAAACATATAGAGAAATTGCTCCCAGACTGCCCCGAATCCCACACCCTTCAATATAATAGAGCGCAAGATCGAAAGGAAAAATTTTGTCGCCATCAGATTGGAGACCACCTGTAAGACAATCGGCATACTACTGATGGGAAAAATAAAACCCGACAACAAAAACGCCGGAAGCAATGAAGAAAACACCGACATGAGATACGCGACCTGCTGTGTCTCGGCTAAAGACGAGATGAGCATCCCTTGTCCCAAGCCCGCAATGAGAAATAAGAAAATTGCCGAGTAGAGCAAGAACAGATTCCCCCGCACGGAAACGTCAAACAACTGCCAACCAAGAACAAGCACCAGCGTGGAAGAAAACAACGCAATAATCAGATAGGGGATGGTTTTGCCGATGATAATCTCCTCGGCGCGTAAGGGAGAGGTTTTCAACTGCTCCATCGTGCCCATTTCTTTTTCGCGCACAATGGAGAGTGACGTAGAAATAACCGTCGCAATCATCAGTATCAACCCGAATAATCCCGGCACGAGATATTTTGCCGTTTTCAGTTCGGGGTTATACCAAATTTTAGGCCTGATTTCCAATGGAAACACAAGCTTTTTGCCGCGTTGTTCCAGCCATTCTGTTTGGACGCGCGAGGAATACGCCTGTATTGCCTGTGCCATATAGCCAGCGGCGGCGGTAGCGGAATTCGAATTTGAGCCGTCCAAGATCACCTGCACGACTGCTTCGTTGCCGGATTCTATCTTCCGCGAAAAATCCGTTGGAATAACCAGCACGAGATGTGCGTCGCCGCCTTCAAGCACACGGTCAATCACCTCTTTTGAGTCGAGCGCGAGCGCGTAATCGAAATACTCCGATTGCGTCATACTTGCGACAAATTCCCGACTGCGCGCTGTTCGGTCTTCGTCGTACACGGCAAGCTTCAAATGCCTCACGTCGAAATTCAGCGCATAACCGACAAGCAGGAGCATGAGCGCGGGAAATAATATTAGGATCAACAAAGCCCGCGTATCACGCGCGATCTGGCGAAATTCTTTTTTCACAATGGGGAGAATGTTGAGTGTCATATCAAAAAAAATAATTATCCACGAAGAGTACGAAGGACACAAAGAAAAAATTTATTAAAAATCTTTATAATACCATTCTCTTGTTTTTTTTTCGTGAGGTTCGTGATCTTCGTGGATACTATGTATTGATATCATGCTGTGCGTTTATCCTCATCGGCAATCAAATGAATGAACACATCTTCCAGCGACGGGGTGATCTGTTCGAGCCGGCGCACGGCGAGAGATTTACCGTCAAGCACACCCTGTATTCGGATTTTCGCGTTCGTGATATCGGCAGTGCTGACGTGGAACGAAGAACCGAAAATCGACGTCTCCGTCACCCAGTTCTGTTCTTGCAATAGCTCCATCGCTTCCACCGGCTTTTCAGACTGCACTTCAAAAATCTTGTAGCGGTCGAGTCGGTGTTTGAGTTCCGTCGGCGACCCGAGCGCGATGAGCTTCCCGGCGTAAATAAAGCCGATGGTGTTGCAGTGCTCCGCTTCGTCCATATAATGCGTCGTGACAAACACCGTTACGCCGTTGTGAGAGAG
>DASWKY010000242.1:0-3659 GCA_036396395.1 Bacteroidota bacterium
TTGCCGGTCTCCAGCGAACCGACCTTATCCGCAATGCCCAAGACCTGTGCGGCTGAGAGTGTCACCGCTTTCAGGGCATCTTCTTTAGACAGCCCGAATGCCGCCGCGGCCGCCGCATGGTGCGGCACTCTGCGCGAATTCGAAGCGCTTCCGTCCCCGGCAATGCAGAACTGCACGCCCGCCGCCTTCAGCATCATCGGCAGTTTATACCGTTCGTCATAGTCGCCATACTGCCTCGCTGGAGACGTCAGGATCGGTCCGACGATGACAGGGATATTCTTCGCCTTCAACTGCTCGGAAGCTCGTAAAGCGTCGCGTCCACCAACGATAACAAGCTTCACACCTTCTCGCTCAGCCCATGTCACCGCGGCTTGAATCTGAGTTAATTCGTTCGCGTACACGAGAACTGGAACCTTCCCTTCGAGAACCGGGATCATCGCTTCCCACCGTGGGTCGGTGTCATGGTATGGAACGCCTTTTTGTGTTTCCGCCTTCTTGGCGATCATGTACCCGCGTGCATCGGCGAACGCATCGTACAGAGATTTCAATTGCTCATCGCGCTGGCGTTGCCAGTTTTCTCTCACCTGCGGTTGTCCACCTCCTCCAAATCCGAATCCGCCCTGCGTAAAAACCATCGAAGGCCAATTCACAACCAAACCGAGCGGGGCTTTCAACGTCATGTCTTCATACGTCCAGCCGTCCATCATCAACGCCGCCGCCGTACCGGAGATAATGCCGCTCGCGGGCCTGGAGTTGGCTATAAGGATGCCGCCGGAGCGCGCAACGGGGAACATTTCGCTTTCCGCATCCACGGCGACTTCCGCGCGCGCGTTCGGATTAATGGTGCCGTTTTCACGCGCATCAAGCGTTCCGCGCACGGACCCGATTTCCGTCAAACCCATATCGGAGCTTGCGTCGATAAGCCCCGGGTACACATGCTTGCCCGAAATATTGATACGCTCCGCATCCGCAGGGATGGTTACAGTTTGTCCGACTGCGACGATTATTCCTTTATCAAACAAGACGGTGCCGTTGGTGATAACTGCGCCGCTGACGGTGTGGATTGTTCCTCCAACAAGAGCGATCGGTTTCTTTTGCTTCGCCGCGGGAATCGGGTCGGAGGCAAGTGCGATGTTATAAAACATCCCAAGCAGAAAGAGCAGAAGCAGGATGTCATTCCGAGTCCCAACGTTTTTTGTTGAGACGAGGAATCTCGTTGTTCCAATGGGATACTTCGCTACGGGATGCCTCACGGATTCGACAGGTTCACCGCAGGCTTCGTTCGGCATGACAACTCTTTTGTTAGTTTTCATTGTTGTAACCCTCCATATGGACGTCCATGGTTTCATCGCACGAGTGCATGTGGTCTTCGTTCGGACGCCGGGCGCCGGCTTGCCGGGCGGCAGGAGTCGAAGCGCCGCCGCTTTTACTTGCCAGGATTTTTTGAATCAACGTTGACCGTTCTCGTTGAATCGTTTCGCGCAACTGCTCGTCCTCGTCGATGTCGAAATATTTTTTGCCGTCCACCCACGTCTGCACGCATTTAGTGTACGTGGAAAGCGGGTTGCCGTTCCAAATGGCGATATCGGCGTCTTTACCAATTTCTAACGAACCGACCTTATCGGCGATGCCGAGTTGTATCGCGGGATTAATAGTGACGAATTTTAACGCCTCTTCGTCGCTTAACCCGAACGGCATCGCTTTTGCCGCCTCCCAGTTGAGCCGCGAGGCGAGCTGTGAATTGTCCGAATTGTACGATACCAAGACCCCCTGCGCCGCCATCAACGGACCGTTGCCGGGGATTGCCTCCCACGCTTCGATTTTATACGCCCACCAGTCGCTAAAGGTCGAGCCGCCTGCGCCGTGTTTCGCCATCGCATCGGCGACTTTATAGCCTTCGAGCACGTGTTGGAACGTGGCAATCCGGAAACCGAAATCCTCCGCAATCCGGATCATCATCAGAATTTCATCCTGCCGGTAGCTGTGGCAATGGACGAGCCTCTTGCCGTTGACGATTTCCACCAAAGCATCAAGTTCAATATCTTTCCGCGGCGGAATGCCGGTCTTGTTCTGTTCCCAGTTTTTCCAAGCGCGTTCGTAGTCCCGCGCCGCTTTGAACCTGTCTCTAATGACTTGTTCCACGCCCATCCGCGTTGAGGGATAGGGCACTTGTAAGAGAGGCAATGAGGACGAACTGCTTTTCACATTCTCCCCTAACGCGAATTTGATGCCCGGAGGCGCGCCAGTGATGAGCAACTCGTCGGGGAGCAAGCCCCAGCGCCACTTCACCGTCGCGTTCTGCCCGCCGATAGGGTTCGCCGACCCGTGCAGGATGTTCGCGGCTGTTGTGCCGCCCGCGAGCTGGCGGTACATCCAGATGTTCTCGCTGTCGAGCACATCCTCGATGCGGACTTCAGCCGTTACATTCTGAGCGCCCTCGTTCACCGACCCTGCAATAGCAGTATGCGAGTGCGCGTCGATCATACCCGGCGTCACGTGCTTGCCCGTCGCGTCGACGACCACTGCGTCGGCGGGCGCCTGCAGATTTTTACCGATGCGGGCGATTTTTCCACGCGTCACAAGCACATCGGTGTTTTCCAATTTGCCCTGTGCACCTTGCGTCCACACTGTTCCATTCCTGATGAAGACGTTCGCAGGCTGGTCTGGTTGTCTTGCTCTGCCGTATGCGGCGGGCGGGAAGACGTCTGCGAACGACGCCATTTCAGGTTTCTTCGGTTGGGCTGTATCGGGTTCCGTTTGTGCTGGCTCTTTGCGCGTTGCCGACCACGAAAATGGTGTGCCATCGGTGCGGTCCCCTACGCCGAAGATGTCGCTCGCGCTAACGGCGCCCGACATTTGCACGATGCCTTTCATGCCGACCGAATCGGTGTTGACACTAAATCCCAACCGTCCGGCGGAGAACGAGACCGAACTCAGGCGTAATGTTTTTCCGCCCCACACGATGGAGCCGGAAGGCTTTTCGACATCGCCGCTCAGCGAGAGTGTAGCGGATTGGTTCTGGCCTCCGATGGATGCGGTGAAGTCCCACGCGCCGCGCGCATCAGCCGCGGGCGGCGGTTTCACGTCGTATTGCTTGCCGTCTACCCAGACCTCACGGATTTTCGTTTTCTCGCCGAACAAATCGCCGTCGGCTACAACAATGTTGGCAACTTTGCCAGCTTCGAGTGTGCCATAACTTTTCTCAACGCCTGCCCATTTCGCGGGCGTGGTCGTCAGCGCGGCAAGCGCGCCATCAGAGCTTAAGCCGCGGTCTATCGCTTTTCGGACCTGCGCCAGGAACGTACCGGCGTCTCGCAGTGTCGCCGTAGTCAGGGCGATTGGCACACCCGCTTTCTCAAGCCTGCCGGCGTTTTCCGGCGCCGCATCCCAATGCCGGAGAGCCTCAAGAGTCGCGTTGGCGGCTTCTTCAGGCGTGTCTACGCTCGGGGTTTCGGGGAAATTCAACAGCACAATCACCGGCAGTTTCGTCGCTTTGACGGCGTCGACCCGTCGGTATTCGTTTCCACTCCCGCGTACGATAAGATTGAGCGAGAATTCCTTTCCGATTTTCGCCGCCCGGAGCAACGCAAATTCGTCATCGGCGTGTGTTACCACGGGTTGGCGGCGCTGGAGGGCTTCCTGCAAAGCCGCGAGCGCAT